>CAZTEA010000001.1:0-31451 GCA_964612315.1 uncultured Oscillospiraceae bacterium
CGCCAAAGCATTTCCTTTTGCAACGGCAAGAATTTTTCCGTCAGCTTCATCGCTATCGTATCCGCAAAATACCGTAGGCTCTTTGATGAACTTGAAAATATCCTCTTCCCAAGCCGCATCCTCCATATCACCTCTTGCGATTCTTGCTCTTTCTTTCTGCTCGTTCATAAGGGCATTAAATCCGTCTTCATCAACCGAAATCCCTGCCTCATCGGCAATTTCCTTTGTAAGGTCAATGGGGAAGCCATAGGTATCGTAAAGTTTAAATGCCTTATCCCCCTCCAAAGAGGTTTTACCGGAAGCTTTTATTTCCTTTATATAATCTTCCAAAATCACAAGACCCTGGTCAATTGTCTCCGCAAAGCGACCCTCTTCGTTCTTGATAACCTTTTCGATATATTCAAATTTTTCTTCAAGCTCAGGATATGCGCCCTTTGACTCTTCCATAACGGTTTTGGCAATTTTGTAAAGGAAAGAACCCTCAATTCCCAAAAGTCTGCCATGTCTTGCCGCACGGCGAAGAAGTCTTCTTAAAACATAGCCTCTGCCCTCATTAGAGGGAAGAACGCCATCCGACACCAAAAATACTGTACTTCTTATATGGTCGGTTATTACACGGATAGACACATCTGTATTCTCGTCTTTGCCGTATTCTTTACCTGCAATTTCACAAGCGTGATCCAAAACCTTTCTGATTGTGTCAACTTCGAAAATTGAAGTTACGCCCTGCATAATGCACGCCATTCTTTCAAGACCCATACCCGTATCTATATTCGGATGGGCAAGGCGATTATAGTTGCCTTGGTCGTCTTTGTCAAACTGTGTGAAAACCAAGTTCCAAAACTCAACAAATCGGTCACACTCACAGCCAACCGCACAATCGGGACTTCCGCAGCCGAATTCTTCGCCTCTGTCAAAATATATCTCGGAGCAAGGGCCGCAAGGACCTGTTCCGATTTCCCAGAAATTGTCCTCTTTACCCAAGTAAACAATTCTGTCGGGGCTGACGCCTACTTCTTTCGTCCAGATTTCAACAGCCTCGCTGTCGTCCTCGTAAACGCTGACCCAAAGACGGTCAACTGGAATTTCCAATACTTTTGTTATAAATTCCCATGCCCAAGCGGTTGCCTCATGCTTAAAATAATCTCCGAAGGAGAAGTTACCCATCATTTCAAAGAAAGTGCCGTGACGGGCAGTTTTTCCCACTCTCTCAATATCGGGAGTTCTGATACATTTCTGGCAAGTGGTCACTCTCTTTTTGGGCGGCACTTCTTTTCCCGTAAAATACGGCTTAAGAGGCGCCATGCCCGCATTTATCAAAAGCAAGCTTGCATCGTTTTGAGGCACCAAAGGGAAAGACGGAAGTCTTAAATGCTCCTTTGACTCAAAAAACGAAAGATACTTTTCTCGAATTTCATTTAATCCTAACTTCTGCATAAAAACCATTCCTTTATTTATTATAAGCTTTCGCATAATATACCAAATAACATTATAACAACAAATCCCCGATTAGTCAAGAAAAATACAAAAAAAGGACGGGAAATCCGTCCTTTATATTAAAATCAGATTACAGACTCCCTCGTTTTCCGGTCCCCGCCGTTGCAGCTAAGGGGTTGATGAGATAATAACTTAACTGCAACGGAGACCTAATAATGAGGAGTACCGGCAATCTGAATGCCGGTCAAAACCGTATTATTTACTTTTTTATTATACATAAAGCTTCCTATTTTGTCAACGAAAAAGCCATATTTAATAAAATTCGCAAAGAACTTCATAAAATTCATCAAATTTTTCAAATTTCCTATTGACAAATGCCAAAATCGTGCTATAATGTAATCATAGGTCAAAGAAAGTCAAAGTCAAAAAGGTTTAAGGTGGATAAAATGAAACTAAGTAATTTAATTGAAGAATTTATAAAAGATATGATGGAAACGGAAAACGGGGCGGTGGAGCTTCAAAGAAACGAGCTTGCCCTTCGATTCAATTGTGTTCCCTCTCAAATCAACTATGTTATTTCGACAAGATTTTCACCCGAAAAAGGGTATATTGTAGAGAGCAAGCGAGGCGGCGGCGGATATATCAAGATTACCAGAGCCTCGTTCGGCGACAGCGAAAACTATGTAAAAAAAGTTCTGTCGCTTATCGGCGATTATCTTTCTCAAACCGATATGAACGCAATCGTTCAAAATCTTTACGAGCTTGATATTTTAACGGAACGAGAAGGTAAAATCATTATTGCGGCGCTTCGTGACAATGCAATTTCCGTTCAGCCGCCACAACGAGATTTTATAAGAGCAAAAATGCTCAAAAACATATTGGTAAATATTTTATAGGAGGTAATAATTATGAAATGTCAAAATTGCAATGAACGGGAAGCCAACACCCACATTCAAAAAATCATAAACGGAAAGAAAACCGAATATCATCTTTGCGAAAAATGTGCCTCTGAACTCGGAGATTTTTCATTCAGCTTCAGCGACGATTTCGACAACTTCTTCGGAAACTTTTTTAACACATCTTCAAAAAATCTGAAAATGCCCGTTAAAAATCTTTGTCCCGAGTGTCAAATGTCACTGCGTGATTTTTCCACCAAAGGGCTTTTGGGCTGTGGAAAATGCTATGAAAGCTTTAAAGAAGCTCTCTCAAAGCCGCTGCGGCAAATTCACGGAAGCGTTTCGCACACAGGCAAGATACCGCAAAAAAGTATGAAGAAAATCAGCACAAAACAGAAAATTCAAAAACTTCAGGCAGAGCTTGATGCGGCAGTTTCGAACCAAGAATTTGAAAAAGCGGCAACTCTCCGTGATAAGATACTTGAACTTCAGAAAGGAGCGAATGAATAATGTGGTACACAAAATTCGGCAATATGGGCGATGTAATTTTGTCCTCACGGGTACGCCTTGCCAGAAATCTTAACGACTTTCCTTTCCCGCACAAAGCCGACAGCGTTCAAATCGAACAAATCACCGACATCTTAAGCCGTGCGGCTTTAAAAATAAAAGATACGAAATTTTTTGACCTTTCCGCCATGAGCAAAACAGAAAAAACCGCTCTTTCCGAGCGGCACATTATCAGTCCCGCCATGATAGACAACAGCATAAAGAGAGGTCTTGTCCTATCGGACGACAATGCCCTCAGCATTTTGATAAACGAAGAAGACCATCTTCGGATTCAAGCCATGAAGGAGGGCTTTAACCTTGACGAATGTTTAAATGTCGCCATGGAAGCGGACGACATCATAGAAAACAGCGTTGAATACGCATTTGACGCAAAGCTTGGCTATCTTACCGCCTGCCCCACCAATGTGGGAACAGGTCTTCGGGCTTCCGTCATGGCGTGTCTGCCCGGTCTTAAAATTGCCGGCAAGATAGAGTCTTTGACTCGCTCTCTCGCCAAGGTCGGCATAACGGTGCGAGGTATTTTCGGAGAGGGAAGCAAAAGTCTGGGAAATATTTTTCAGATATCCAATCAAGTAACTTTGGGTATGAGCGAAGAAGAAATTATTGATAAACTCAAAGAAGTTATTGAAGAAATTATTATTCAGGAACGAGAAACCGAGCAAAAAATCTTTGCATCCGACAAAATCAGATTAAAAGATCATATTATGAGGTCCTTCGGCACGCTGAAATATGCCGAAGTTATGACCTCGGGAGAGGCAATGAATTTATTTTCTGATGTTCGGCTGGGTATAAATTTGGGTATAATAAAGGAAACGGACCTTGAAAAGCTCAGCGAAATTTTATACACCACTCTCCCCGCTACATTGGCACAAAATTATAACTTAGCCACCGCCTCCGAGCGTGATATCAAGCGTGCTGAGGTCATAAAAGAAAAATTGGGCTAAAATACACCGAAAGGACGGTAATTACCATGTTTGAACAAAAACTTACCGAAAGAGCAAGAGAAGCAATTGCGCTTTCCGAGGATTGCGCAAAAGAAATGGGTCACAACTATATAGGAACAGAACATCTTTTGTGGGGACTTATAAGCGAAGGCGAAGGAGTTGCCGCAAAGGTACTGTCTTCAAACGGCCTGACCCCCGAAAAAGTAGAAAAGAAAATAGATGTTTTAATCGGCACAAGAGAGCCGATTGACGAAATCACCACAGGCTTTACACCGAGAACCAAGTCGATTTTGGAGCGTAGTTATTCCGAGGCTATGCGATTGGGACACAGCTATATCGGAACGGAACATATCCTTATTTCCCTGCTCCGTGAGGGAGGAAGCCTGGCTGTAAGAATTTTAAGTGACAGCGGAATAAGTATTCAAAAAGTCTATAACGATATTATAAAATCCGTTCAAGAGGATTCCGAGCAGGAAGAACGCCCCGACCGTTCCTCCCGTTCCGACTCTCCGAAAGGACGAGGCAAGGGAAAAACACCGACCCTTGATAAATTCGGAAGAAATCTTACCGACATGGCAAGAGATTTAAAGCTTGACCCCGTTATCGGCAGAGACAGCGTTATTGATAGGGTTATTCAAATTCTTTCAAGGAGAACAAAAAACAATCCGTGCTTAATCGGTGAACCCGGCGTGGGAAAAACCGCCGTTGCGGAGGGACTTGCCCAAAAAATAGTCAGCGGCTCCGTGCCCGAGGTGCTTAAAAACAAAAAGGTTATAACCCTCGACCTCTCCTCCATGGTGGCAGGTGCGAAATACCGAGGCGAATTTGAAGAGCGGTTAAAAACGGCTATGGACGAAATCCGCAAATCCGGCGACATAATCTTATTCATTGACGAAATCCATACCATAGTGGGCGCCGGTGCGGCTGAGGGTGCAATCGACGCGGCAAACATTTTAAAGCCTGCACTTTCTCGAGGCGAAATTCAAGTTATCGGTGCAACAACCATTAACGAATACCGAAAATACATCGAAAAAGATACCGCCCTGGAACGCCGTTTCCAGCCTATTCAGCTGGCCGAACCCACAGTTGAGGAAGCCATCGAAATTCTTAAAGGAATTCGTGACAAATACGAGGCGCACCATAAAGTAACCATAACCGACAAGGCAATTGAAGCCGCCGTTAAAATGTCCGTTCGTTATATCCCGGACAGATTTCTTCCCGACAAGGCAATCGACCTTATCGATGAAGCGGCATCAAAAATCAGAATGAAAACCCTGACCGCTCCGCCGAGCATTAAAGAGTTAGAGGACGAAATAGACACCGTCCGCAAGGAGAAAGAGGCGTCAATCACCACTCAGGAATACGAAAAAGCAGCAAAACTGCGTGACAAAGAGCAGGCTCTTACCCAAAAGCTTAAAGAAACCAAAGAAAATTGGGAAAGCACAAGCAATTCCGCAATAAAAACCGTTACTCCCGAGGAAATCGCCGAAGTTATCTCAACCTGGACGGGAGTTCCCGTAAAATCCATTTCGGAAAACGAGGGGCAGCGTCTTTTAAAACTCGAAGAAACTCTTCATAACCGTGTTATCGGTCAAAACGAAGCGGTTGTATCAATCGCCAAGGCTATCCGCCGTGGTCGTGTCGGGCTTAAAGACCCCAAACGCCCAATCGGCTCATTCATCTTCTTGGGTCCCACGGGCGTTGGCAAAACCGAGCTTTCAAAAGCCTTGTCCGAAGCTATGTTCGGTGACGAGGACGCTCTTATCCGTTTGGATATGTCGGAATATATGGAAAAACACACCGTATCCAGAATGATCGGTTCTCCTCCGGGATATGTCGGTCACGAAGAAGGCGGTCAGCTTACCGAAAAAGTTCGGAGAAAGCCGTATTCCGTTATTCTGTTTGACGAAATCGAAAAGGCACATCCCGATGTTTTCAACATCCTTCTGCAAATCCTCGACGATGGCGTTTTGACGGATTCCCAAGGCAGAAAAGTGGATTTTCGAAATACCGTCATTATTATGACCTCCAATTTGGGAGCAAGACTCATTACCGAAAGTAAAAATCTCGGTTTTTCCGCCGGTGATGACAAAAATACAACCCGTGATTACGAACAAATCAAGTCCGATGTTATGGGTGAAGTAAAACGGGCTTTCCGTCCCGAGTTTTTAAACAGAGTTGACGATATTATTGTATTCCATCAGCTTACCGACGACAATATTAAAAATATTGCCGAAAAAATGCTTAACAATCTTAAAGACAGATTGGCGGCAAACGGAATAGAAGCCAATTTCACGGCAAAAACAACAGAGGCAATTGCCAAAAAAGGTTTTGACCCGATTTACGGCGCAAGACCTCTCCGCAGGGCAATTCAGTCCGACATTGAAGACCTGATTGCCGAAAAAATGCTTGACGGCAGCATAAACGAGGGCGACCGAATAACCGTTGATTATGTAAAAGATAATTTCACCGTAAAGCATCGAAAAGCGTCAACCGCAAAAGAATAATTTCTTATCCCCGACAGAGATAAAGCTGTCGGGGATATTTTACTGTACGAAAACGCAAAAATTTTTATCTTTGCCACCGTTTGACAATATCTTTGCTCAGATATATAATATAATTAAGAAGTTAGGAAATTCGGACAAGCCAAAGGAGCCACTATGGAATATAAAATTTTAAACAACACGGACCTTAAGGTAAGCTCTGTTGCCCTCGGCACAGATGTCTACGGCACGGTTCTCGATACGGAGCAATCCTATAAATTACTTGACACTTATGTAAGTTCGGGCGGAAACATTATCGACACCGCCCTAATCTATGCCAACTGGTTTCATCTCGGAGAAAGCCTCAGCGAAAAACTGATTGGAAAATGGATGAAAGAACGACATAACCGTCACGAAATAATATTGTCCACAAAAGGTGCTCATCCCGAAGTTATGGGCATAAGCCGTTTATCCCGTGAAGAAATTTTGAGCGATATTGACAAAAGTCTTAAGCATCTTCAAACCGATTATATTGACATATATTGGCTTCACCGTGATGACGAAGCGCTTCCCGTCGGTCCCGTTATGGAAACTCTCGGCGAAATTGTTAAAAGCGGAAAGGCAAGATATATAGGAATGTCCAACTGGACGCATCGACGAATACAAGAGGCAAACGACTACGCAAAAAAGCATAATCTTCCACAGCTTACGGGAAGCCAAATTCAGTATAGCGCCGCTGTGCCCAATGCGGAAAACAACGATCCCACCTTAGTCTTAATGAATGACGAGGAATACAACTATTTTACCGAAACAAAAATGAGTGTTTTTGCTTACGCCTCTCAGGCAAAGGGATTTTTTTCGAAATACGATATCGGCGGCGAGGCTAATCTGAATGAAAAGGCACGGCATCGGTATTTCAATGAGAAAACTTTGCGTCGATACAAAAAAATCAAGGAAATTTCATTACAAACAGGCAGAACCGTCGGTGAAATTGCCATCGGGGTTATTGCAAACAATCCAAATTTCCCCACCATTCCCATTGTGGGGTGCAAAAATGTTAATCAACTTAAAGAAAGTATGTCGGGAAGCAACCTTTGTCTTGACAAAGATCTGATTTCTTTTATTCACTCAAGAAAATGAAATAAATTTTTATAAAACTATTGTAATGGATAATTATTTGTGATAAAATAAATTGTGTATGTATTGTGAACATAATTGCTAAAGAAAAGCTGGTGTATATATGGAAAAATTTGTAATCTTGGGAGGTGCCGGACTTTCCGGTACGGTAGACATAAGCGGCGCAAAAAATTCTGCCGTCGCCCTGATAGTTGCCGCCATTATGGTAGACGGCGTCTGTATAATTGAAAATGTGCCCGAAGTAACCGATACTTATGTTTTGGCTGAAATCATAAACAAGCTCGGCGGGAAAGCCGAATTTATCAATAAAGGCGTTTTAAGAATCGACTGCACCGCACTCGATTGCTTTGAAGCCTCTTACGAAATGGTCGGAAAAATCAGAGCTTCCTCCTATCTTATGGGTGCTCTGCTCGGTCGCTTTAAGCAAGCTAAAGTTGCCCTCCCCGGCGGCTGTGACTTTGGTATAAGACCTATAAATTTGCACCTTAAAGCCTTTAACGCTTTGGGCGCAACGCATTCTATCGAATACGGACTTGTGGACATTCAGGCAGATGAGCTTAAAGGAACATCCGTTTATATGGATCAGGTTTCCGTCGGCGCAACCATAAATGCAATGTTTGCCGCAACCTTTGCCGAGGGGCAAACAATTATCGAAAATGCCGCAAAAGAGCCGCATATCGTTGATGTTGCCAATTTTTTAAACTCTATGGGTGCCAACATAAAAGGCGCCGGCACCGATATTATTAAAATCAAAGGTGTTGATTCTTTAAAGGGCGGCACTTATTCCGTTATTCCCGACCAGATTGAAGCGGGAACTTTTATGATTGCCGCTGCCGCAACGGGCGGTGATGTAATCATCAACAATGTTATTCCCAAGCATTTGGACTCGCTTTCCGCAAAGCTTATGGAAATGGGTGTCACCATCGAAGAGGGGGATGATTTTGTTCGGGTTATTGCCGACAAGCCCCTTAAAAAAGTTAATGTTAACACAATGCCCTATCCCGGTTTCCCGACCGACCTTCAACCGCAGATGGTTGCTCTTTTAACTATCGCAAACGGAACAAGCATTGTTACCGAAAATGTCTGGGACAACAGATTTCAGTATATCAATCAACTGACCCGAATGGGTGCGGAAATCACCGTTGACGGTAAGATTGCCGTAATTGAGGGAGTTAAAAATTTAACGGGTTCACCCGTTTCCTCCACCGACCTCCGTGCCGGTGCCGCATTGGTTATTGCGGGACTTATGGCAAATGGTGTTACCGAGGTATTCAATCTTAAATACATCGACCGAGGCTATGAAGATTTTGTGGAAAAGCTTCGAGGCATAGGCGCTCAAATTACAAGACGAACCTTTGAAGAAAACACGACCCAGATAATTGCTTAAATATATTGATTGAGGTGAAAAATATGAAAAAATTTGTCAGCTTTCTTATCAGCGCAATAATGATTATCGGAACAATGCCGGTTTTTGCTCAAACGCACACCGCATTGCCCGCCACCTTTAATGTATATGTAGACAGCGAAATGTTTCTCTCCGATAAACCCGTTTTGGTTATTGACGGAAGCACATATCTTCCGCTTAAAGCCACAGGAGAGGCCTTGGGCGTGTCCGTTCTTTGGAACAGCGACAAAAGATGCGTTGAAGTAAGCAGTACAAAAACAGCCCCCTCATCCGAAAACACCGTTAATGCGGTTGCCAACTTGAAAGACAGTTTCACGGCAGAAGATGCAACATTTAAAATTTATGTAAATAACAACGAATTTGTTTCGGATAAACCGATTTTGGTTATCGACGGAAGCACCTACCTCCCTCTTAAAGCATTGGGCGATATTTTGGGAGTGGATGTTTCATGGAACGACATCTGCAAGCGTGTGGAAGTTGGAAATTGCTACAATCTTATTGCCGACACCGCAGAAAAGAAAGCCGTTGCCGATATTGTTACAAATTACAGCAAAAGCTTAATGTCTTTAAGCATTGACGAAGCTTTGGAAAATATAGCGCCAAACAGCGCTCTTTATCAAGACATCCTTAGTATGGGCGACATTTCAAAAGAAAGCATCGTGGACGGAATTATTACCGCTCTTGATGAATACGCTTCCGAGAACGATATGGAAGGGCTTTTTAACAAGTGCCAACCTGCCGCTGAAAAGCTCGTGGATGATATTTTTGCGTTATTCTCGCTGAGAGTTAACAACATAGATATCAGCGAAAACAAAGCAATCATACGCTGCACGGCAACGGTTCCCGATTATACCCAAATTGATTTGGCAAGTATTCCGGAACAGACCGAAAAGCTGATGACCTCAGAAAAATATGCCGCTAAAATTGCCGACATTATGATTTCTCCGAGCGATGAGGCTTTCGCTATGTTCCAAGAGTTGATTGCTGAAATAATATATGATGTTATGTCATCCGACTTAAAAAATCTTCCCGCAACAAAGACAGACACAACCATTACTTTGGAGAAAATCAACGGTCATTGGCTTATAACCGCTGACGAATAATTAAGCAAATTTTAAAGACGAATGCGTTTGCATTCGTCTTTTTATAACTATAGATGCGTCTTATTTCAAATGATTCGACTGTAGCATACGCCACAGCAATATTGCCATCTCTGCACCGCTTTACACAAAATGAAAAAAGCGTACCGGATTTCCAGTACGCTTTTTGGTACACCATCACGGACTCGAACCGTGGACACCCTGATTAAGAGTCAGGTGCTCTACCAACTGAGCTAATGGTGCATACTTGCCGCAACTCATTGCGCAAGTAATATTATACTACGGTTTTTCCCATTTGTCAAGTAAAATTTTAAATTTTTTTATTTTTTTCCGAAAAACATTTTCAAACGGTATATAACGACAAATTTTCGCCTTAAAAATCGGAAAATTTATCATAATATTTGACTTACGATAATGTTTTATGGTATTATGATAGTATACAGACAGATTATGCGTTTGAAAGGTTGGATAATATGAACGAGCTTGAAATCAAAGGTCAAATGGCAAAGGCGGCATCGGCTTTTCTCGGCACGGCATCAAGCGAAGACAAAAACCGAGTTCTTCTTGCCATGGCAAATGCCATTTACGATAACACCGAGTATATAATTAAGGTAAACGGCGACGATATTGAAACGGCACGGCAAAACGGATTAAATGAAGGCTTTATCGAGCGCCTTACCCTAACGCCATCAAGAATTGCCGGAATTGCCAAAGGAATTCGCCAAGTGGCAGAGCTTGACGACCCAATCGGAACATTTATTTCAAGAGATAAACGCCCCAACGGCTTGGAAATCGACAAGGTTAGAGTTCCTCTCGGCGTTATCGGAATCATTTACGAGTCACGGCCGAATGTTACGGCAGATGCAGCGGCTTTATGTTTAAAATCAGGCAACTCCTGTATTCTTCGAGGCGGCAAGGAGGCGCTTTGCACCAACCTTGTGCTTGTAAACATTATGCAAGAGGCTCTTATAAAGGAAGGTTTTCCGAAAGGCTGTATTAACTTGGTTGAAGATACCTCACGAGAAACCGCAACCGCTCTTATGCGGCTTAATAAATATCTTGATGTTATTATCCCCCGAGGCGGAGCGGGACTTATCCGTGCGGTGGTTGAAAACGCTACCGTTCCGGCAATCGAGACGGGAACCGGGAACTGTCATGTTTATGTAGATAAATACGCCGACCTTTCTATGGCACGAGATATCGTTATTAACGCCAAAACCTCTCGACCCTCTGTTTGCAATGCGGAGGAAAAGTTGCTTGTGCACAAAGATATTGCCGACAGATTTTTGCCCGCAATGATTTCCGCATTAACGGAAGAGGGTGTTGAAATTGTAGGCGACGAAAAGGTTTGCGCTATGTATCCAAACGCTTCTGCCGCAACGGAAGAAGACTGGGGTGAAGAATATCTTGCGCTTAAAATCGGCATTAAAGTAGTTGCGTCGATTGAAGAAGCCATTGCGCATATTAACAAATACGGAACGCTTCACTCTGAGGCAATTGTGACCGAAAATATGCCCAATGCGCAAAAATTCTTAAAAGAAGTTGATGCGGCGGCAGTATATGTAAACGCCTCAACAAGATTTACGGACGGATTTGAATTCGGATTCGGAGCGGAAATCGGAATAAGCACACAAAAAATCCATGCTCGTGGACCTATGGGACTTAACGAGCTTACAACATCAAAATATCTAATCCGTGGCAACGGACAAATAAGGGGATAAAATTATGAATTTACTTGTTGGACAATCGGGCGGACCCACCGCCGTTATAAACGCTTCCTTGGCAGGAGTGATTGAAGGCGGTTTGAAATCGCCGAAAGTGGAAAAAATCTACGGAATGGTTGGAGGAATTGAGGGTGTTTTGGAAGACCGAATTATGGAGCTAACCGACTTTTCCTCCGATAAAATCAAGCTTTTAACACAGACGCCGTCATCATTTCTCGGCTCTTGCAGAAAAAAACTGGGAGACGATTCCGAAACATACGAAAAGATTTTTGAAATTTTCCAAAAATACGATATCGGCTTTTTCTTCTACATCGGCGGAAACGATTCGATGGATACCGCCGCAAAACTTAGCCGCTACGCAAATGAAATCGGTTCGGATGTGAGAATTTGCGGCGTCCCTAAAACAATCGATAATGACCTTGTAATCACAGACCACACGCCGGGTTACGGCTCTGCCGCAAAGTTTGTTGCAAACATCGTGCGGCAATTGGCGCTTGACACTATGGTTTATAAAATGCACTCCGTGGTTGTTCTTGAAATTATGGGCAGAAATGCCGGTTGGCTCACAGCGGCCGCGGCGCTCGGCAATGACGAAAGCTTGCTCGGCACCAATGTAATCTGCCTTCCCGAAAGGGTTTTTGACCCCGATAAATTTTTACAAAAGATTGCCAAAAATATGGAGACAAACACCGCTCCGATTATTGCAATTTCCGAAGGAATTAAGGATGCCGACGGAAGATACATAGGCGAAGGCATCTCATTAAAGGAGGCAAACGACGGATTTGCTCATGCTGCGTTGGGCGGAGTCGGACGAATTGTGGAAAATCTTATTTCAAAAGAGCTTAATATAAAGACCAGAACCATCGAACTTTCCACCTTGCAAAGATGTTTTTCGCAAGGCGCATCCGCTTGCGATGTGCAAGAGGCTTTCGCTGTGGGTTATGAAGCGGTTAATCTTGCCGCAGCGGGCGAAACAGGATTTATGCCTTGCTTTAAGCGAATTTCCGATTCTCCTTACGAAATGGAAATCGTGCCGCATTCAGTATCGGAAATTGCAAATTTCGAAAAATCCGTTCCAAATTCTATGATAACTGCCGACGGTATGGGTGTTACCGACGAATTTATCAAATATGCCCGTCCTCTTATTTTGGGCGAGCCGGACAGAATTTATGAAAACGGAATATTAAAATTTATAACAAGATAAGCATTCTGTTACGAAAGGAAAATATCAATGAAAAAAGTTTATTTATCTCCTGAAATCTCCGACATCATTTTAGAGACCGAGGATATTGTTACAGCCAGCGCCTCTCTTATCGGAGGCGACCACCATGCCGGCGGAGCTTCTGCTACCGTAAGCGAAACCGCTTGGAGAGAAGAATTGAGCACAGGATTATAATTATGAAGAAAATAAGTATTCTTACAGCTTTTATGTTAATACTGGCTTGGTATCCCTGTTTTGCAACAAACTATGTATCCGTAAATTTAAACAGTACCCCAATAAATCTCAATATGCCTGCAAGAATTATAAACAGAACAACTATGGTTCCCATGCGCTCATTTTTTGATGAATTCGGGGCAAAGGTGTATTGGTATGACAAGCACCAAATGATTGTGGCGTCTTACGGTTCTACCCTCGCCACTATGAAAATCGGCTCAAATGTTATGCTCGTTCAAGATGCTTTTTCCGATGAAAACGCAATCAAAACATTAGACGCCCCACCGCTTTTAATTGACGGAAATACTTTTATTCCGCTCCGAGCGGCGGCAGAGTGTTTTAACGCACAAGTTTTGTGGGACAGCGCCTCATACTCGGTAAATTTAACTATATGATAAACGAAAGAGAGATATTATGAAAAAAGTTTTAAGTGTTATTCTAATTCTGACATTACTGCTTACCGCAGCCTCTGTCTCTGCTTTTTCTGCACCAAACGATACCGCCACAGTCACCGTCATCGGAAAAGACAGCGGATATTACGAAACTCTGGACGGCACTAAAACAGGGCTTCTTAGGTTTCTTGCAAAAATTGACTTTCAAAACAGTTATGACCTTTCCTCTTACGGAATGAAGTTTATTCCGCTCAGCATTTTTGACAACGAAAGCGTAACCTCGAAAACATGGGCAAGCGTTACAAACAATAACTCCTCAAACTTCAACAGCGGTAACACTTTTACCGCAGACCTTGAAAATATATCCGAAACCTTTTTCGGCGAAGATTTTTTGGGCGTTGCCTTTGCTTCCTTTCAAGGCTGTGACGATGTAGTGTTCAGCGAACCAAGCTCCATGTCCGTAAATAAAGTTGACCAAAGCAAAAAGCTCGGGATAAAGCAAAATTTACAATGCGACGCAAACGGCGATTTCAGAATTTTGATTGTTGCCGACCCTCACGGAAGTTGGGAAGCCTCTGCCGCAAATCTTGAAACCTTGCTGACAAAAACAAATCCCGATTTTGTAATTATTCACGGAGATATTTATATGTCCGCTTACGGCGCTATGGATACCGACGGCTTTAATACATTGGTTACGCCGCTGACCGAAAGGGGAATTCCTTGGACGATAACCAACGGCAATCACGACCCGTATACCGATTCCGATTGGGCAACTTTTACAAGCTACAACGGATTCTTAGGTGAAAAAGTTTCCTCTTCAGATCCCAACTATGTAGCGGAAAGACCCGTAAATTATGTTCTTCCGATTTACGCAAACGACGGCAAAACGCCCGTTTTCAACATTTGGGCAATGGATACGGGTAAAAACACCTCATCTGGCAAATACGACGGCGTGACCGCCGCTCAAATTGATTGGTATAAAGCAAAGTCAGCCGAGCTAAAAGCCCTTTACGGCAAAGACTTAGCAGGGCTTATGTGTATTCATATTCCGCCAACGGAAATGATTGACCTTTATTACAGCAAAATCGGCGGCGGAACAAGTACGGTGGGAACAGCGGGCAATGCCAATTTACCAATTTACGGACAGGTTTACGGTAACTTTGCGGGCGTTACCGACTATACCACATCCACCGGCACATTTATTTCCTCTACCGCGATGAACGCCACACACCCTTCCAACAACCGTGGCTTATTCACCGCTATAAAAGAAACGGGAAATATCAATGTCTTAATCTCGGGACATGACCATTTAAACAATTTTATCGGAAACTATCAAGGGATTTTAATGGGCTTTACCGGAAGAATTGTTGACGAGACTTACAGTCGAGGCGCAAGAATTATCGACTTCAATCAAGAAAGTCCGAATGCTTTCACCGCAAGCTGGATCTCTCTTTACGACGGCGGAGAAGACCAACCGCCCATTTATCAAGACGGAAGTATTGCATACCGATAACAATAAACGGAGTGCTTTTGGCACTCCGTTTATTGTTGCAACCGCAAAGAAAATGTGTTATAATTGGCGTATGAAGAATTTTCGGCGATAACGCCGTCAAAACATAACAGCGCCGCAAAGGAGGGCTTTGTCGTGAAACAAATTATTATTAACAGCAACGATGCTGGACAACGGCTGGATAAATTCCTGACGAAATATTTTAAGCATCTCCCTTCGAGTATGATTTATAAATGGCTGCGGAAAAAGAAAATTCGACTTGACAAAAAACATCCTAAAAATGATGTTATTGTAAACGAGGGAAGTATTTTGGAGCTTTATGTCAACGACGAATTTTTCCCTGCCGAAAAGAAAATTCCAAGTTTTCTTTCGCAGGCTCCGAACCCTAAAATTGTCTATGAGGACAAAAATATAATAATAACCGACAAACCTTCAGGCATTTGCGCTCACGACGGTGAAAACAGCCTTATAAATATGATTTTGGGTTATTTGTACCGCAAAGGGGAATATAACCCTCTAACCGAAAACACTTTTGCGCCGGCACTTTGCCACCGAATTGACAGAAATACATCGGGGCTTGTAATCGGAGCAAAAAACGCAAAAGCTCTCCGCTTTTTTAACGAAAAAATTCGCAATAGAGAAATTAAAAAAATCTATTTTCTTCAAATTGAAGGCAGCCTCGAAAACAACGAAGGCACAATAGAAGGTTATATTAAAAAAGATGAACAAAGTAACAAGGTTATATTTTCGCAGCAAGAAAAAGAAGGCTTTAAAAAGGCAATAACCGCTTATCGCAAGGTAGACGGCGGAGTTGAAGCCGAGCTTATAACCGGCAGAACTCACCAAATCAGAGCTTCATTTGCCTATATCGGTCATCCGCTGTGCGGCGATGTTAAATATGGCGCAAAAAAGAACGGGCGTAACGATTTTCAGCAATTATGCGCCCGAAAGCTTATTTTTGATTTTTGCGATAACGGCGATTTTAAATACCTAAACGGAAAAATATTTGAGGTGAAATAATGAATTGGACTCCCGCCCAACAAGAAGCAATTGAATATCGAGGAAAAAATGTTCTCCTGTCGGCGGCGGCAGGCTCAGGTAAGACCGCCGTCTTGGTTCAGCGTGTAATTGAGATGATTATCAAAGATTCCGTTTCTGTCAGCGAACTTTTGATTCTTACCTTTACGGAAGCTGCCGCAAAAGAAATGAAACACAAGATTGCCGCCGCAATTGACCGTGAATTTCTTGCCAATCCGCAAAACACGCATCTTAAAAATCAGCGCATTCTTATAAACAGCGCAAATATTTCCACAATTCACGCTTTCTGTTTGGAAGTAATCAAAGGAAATATTCATAAAACCGATATTCCCGTTAATTTCTCAATTATTTCGGAAATTGAAAACACAATGCTTAAAGAAAAAGCGTTGGATGCGGTATTGTCCGCATTTTACAAAAACATAGACATTTTGCCCTCTTTCAAGCAGCTTGCATTGGGATACGGTTCGGATAAGGGCGACAAAAATTTGCGTAAAACAATTCTCGGAATAATGAATTTCGCCTCCAGTATGCCCTATCCTTCCAAATGGCTGAACTGTGCCGCAAAAGACTATAAATTCGAGACTTTTACACAATCGCCTTGGCATAAGCGCCTGTTTGAATACAGCCTTAAGCTCGCAGATAATCTGGAAGAAATTTATAATGAAATACTTGGTATTATCGATAGCAATTTTCCAAAAGAGCACTCTTATTACTCCTTTTTTATTAACGAGAAAAATCAGCTTTCACCCATTAAATCCGCAATCGCCGAAAAAAGCTACGATAATACTCGCTTAGCAATTAAAAACTTCAAGTTCGAACGCATACCGCCCAAATCAAAAAAGGATACGGAACTACATCTTGCGCAAGATAAAGTTAAAAGTTTTAGAGAGCTGGCAAAATCCGTATTTAAAGACCTTGCGGGATTATTTACGGTGAGTGAAGAGCGAACCGTACAGCAGCTTAAAGATACAGAGCCCGTGGTAAGAACTCTTAAAAATATCGTCTTAATGACAATGCGACTTCACAAAAATATGAAGCGAGCCAAAGACTTTCTTGATTTTAACGACTTAGAACACGAGCTCCTTCATCTTCTTGCCCGAAAAGACGGACACCCCACCAAGGTTGCTCTTTCTCTCAGGGAGAAATATCGGGAAATTCTTGTGGACGAATATCAAGACTCCAACTATATCCAAGAATATATTTTCTCTCTGATTTCACGAAACGAAACAAACATCTTTGCCATAGGCGACATTAAGCAAAGCATCTATAAATTCAGAAACGCTGTTCCCGATATTTTCACAGCAAAATACGCTCGATATGAGCATAACGACGGCGGACATTTAATCGCCTTATCCCAAAATTTCAGAAGTCGTTCAAATGTTATCGACTTCACCAACTTCATTTTCGAAAAAATTATGACCCCTAAAATAGGTCAAATTGAATACGGAGAAAAAGAAAAATTGGTTCAGGGCGCCCACTTCCCTACTCCAAATATCCCTGTGCTTTACGGAACGGAGATAAACATTGTTGACGGACGTGAAACGGAAAATGCTACAATTTCTGAAGCACTTAGTATCGGTCGGTACATTTTAAAAACCGTTAACGAGAAAAAACTTCTAATCACCGATTCGAAAACAAGCGAGCTTCGCCCAGTTCAATTTTCCGATATTGTAATTCTTATGCGGAACACAAAATCAACCGCCCCTGTTTTTGAAGAGGTTTTCGAAAAACTCGGAATACCTTTATACAGCGAAAGCGGCCGAAGCTATCTCACAACCGTTGAGGTTCAAACAGTATTGTCTTACCTGCAAATAATAGACAATCCACATCAAGATATTCCGTTAATTGCGGTTTTGCGCTCGCCGATTTGGAAATTTACTCCGGATATGCTGGCAACAATCCGCTCAAAGCAACGAAAAACCGATTTTTACGACGCACTACAAGAAGCCGCCAAAAGCGGCGATGTATCTTGCGCAAGATTTATTGGCGAATTGGAAGAGCTAAGATTTAAAGCGGAATTTTTAAAGGTTTCTGATTTAATTTTGACCATCTGTGAAAAATATCATTATACCGAAATCGTTTCCGGAATGAAAAACGGTAGACAAAAAGCCGAAAATCTCCGTTTACTTTTTGAAAGAGCGGCTGAATTTGATACCGGCTCACTCGGAACTCTTTCGGGATTTATGCTTTATATTCAGGCGATATTAGACTCCGATAAAGATTTGTCTCCCGCAAGGATAGACGGTGAAAATTCGGATTCCGTGACCATTATGAGTATCCATAAATCAAAGGGGTTGGAATTTCCCGTCGTTATTCTTGCCAACGCTTTCAGCGAATTTAACACCGATGACATTCGACAAAATATTTTGCGTCACGACAGATACGGCCTGGGGCTTAAATTCGCCGACACGGAAAAAAGGATAATTTATCCGTCGGTTCCCCACAAAATCATTACCGGCACTATGAAAGAAGAGCTTCTTGCCGAGGAAATACGGCTTTTATATGTAGCTCTTACCCGTGCAAAAGAAAAGCTCGTCATATCAGCTGTCATAAAAAACCGCACAAGTGCATGGGCTTCGCCATATCTTGCGCAAGACAGGCTGTTAACAGCCGGAATTTTAAGCGCTCGCTCTCTCGGTGATTTTATTTTGTATGCTTTGGCAACTCACCAATCCTCAGATGTTTTGGATGATATGTATAAAATTTTATACGAAAAAAGAATTGCCAAAGATGATAAATTTGTTAAAATCTCAGTTGTATCGGGCGAAAATGCGGACGATGTTGGTTTATCCTCCGAAGAAACAAAAAATGACGCCGAGGATAAAATTGATGCTGCTCTTAACGATAAACTCAGCTATTCCTATGCTTATGCCGGCGATAGACAAATCCCCCTTAAAATATCGGTCAGCGAAGCCAAGCATCATCTCATCGAGGAGGGATTTTATACCCCTCAAGCATTTTCCGTTCCAACCCTGTCAGCAACACAAGCTTCTATGATTTCTCCGACAGACAAAGGAACAATAACCCATTTTGTTCTCCAGCACATAAATGTTTCAAAAACCGCTACTCTTCGTGAAATCACCGAAGAAATTGAGCAAATGGTTGTATTGGGACTTATCGGCAAAACTCAAATGGCCGCAGTAAGCGCCAAATCCATATATGCCTTCTTCCAAAGCGATATTGGACGCCGGTTAAAAGATGCCAAGCAAATATGGAAGGAGTTTAATTTTTATACAGAAGTCGATGCAAAAGAGATTTACCCCAATCTTGCGCAAGATGCAGATAAAATTCTTTTACAAGGAACAATCGACTGCTTTTTCGAAGAAAAAGACGGAAATATTGTGTTGCTTGACTACAAAACCGACCGTATCGCAGAGAATGAAATCCTATCAAGAGGGCAAAAATATATTCCCCAACTAAAATATTATAAAAAAGGACTTGAAGATATTTTGGAAAAGCCCATAAACGATGTTTTTCTGTACTTCATAAGCTTGGGGGAAGAAATCAATATTAACGAGTTAACCAAAGGCTGTGGCTTTTAGCCACGTCCTTTTAAAACATTGTAAGCAAGCCTGCCAATGTAGCAATTATCCACATAGAAAGCTCAAGTTTTTGAGGTTTTTCTTTAAATAAAAATCTTGAAGCAATATAAAGGCACACACTCCCCGCTCCCACATTAAAAAGAGTATATGTGCTCAGCGGCATGGTTTTAAGCACATGGGCGCTGATTAGTGTCGACGGATTCTGACAAATAGTGTATAACGGGATAAACAAAAAATAAATCGGTTTAACCATTTTGATTTCTTGTATAACACCGCATCCCCCATTAACTCTTCTTGCCGAAAAGCAAAATACTCCTATCATTATAAATACCAAAAATACATTTGTATAAAAGCACATTGCGCTAACGGTCTGACTCGTAGTGGTTGGAAGCTTATAATATATCTGGGTCAAAAGAGTTCCTCCGCCGCTTACCAAAATGTTCAAAATCCCAATAAAATAAGAAGACCCCTTCATCTTTATCCCCTTTGCATTTTGCTTAACAAAGAGAGGTGCAATCACGGTGACAAAAATCAATGTTACTGCCAGAATATCTGTCCATTTAATCATTTCATCAAAACCCAAAACACCTATCAACCAGCTTATAATAACATTTCCTTTTCCAAATACCGACCAAATTATCAAATTCATCCGTGCATACGCCAAAAATTGTATAAATATTAACGCCGAACAAATCCCGGCATATACTAAGCCGAAAATCAACGCATTTCTGTCTTGCGCAAGATTTCCGCCCGACATAATATAAAAGAACAAAAGCGCCAAAACAGAAGTCCCCACAGAATAAAGATAAATAGACTGACTTCGTTGAAAAACCAATTGCCCGTATTTTTTCTGCGCACCCATTGACCCTTGCCCCATAATACAAAGAAGTACAATAAGAAAATAGTTAACAGCCACCTCAATCACCTCTCTGGGATTAAGATATCATATTTAATAGTCATACGCAAGAATATCTTTAACTATTTTAAGACAAAATTTAACCTGTATGTACTTTGTCGTCATTTTTTCGATATTCCGTAGGAGTTACTGTCATATACTGCTTGAATGCTCGGTTATAGCTGCGAAGATTGCAAAATCCGGTTTCATACGCAATTTCCGTTATTGAAAGATTTGTATTTTTCAACATTTCCAAAGATTTGGCAACACGAAAACGATTTAAATATGAAATAAATGAAAGCCCGGTCGCCTTAGAAAAATTCCTGCTTAAATAGACATAATGACAGCCAATATTCTTTGCAACCGATTTAAGACTTATATCCTCGTTATAATGGTTATAGATATTTTTCAAAGCACTTAGAAAAATCTCGTTATGCATCTCATCTACCGATAAAACACGGTTGTCCTTAAAAAAATCAGATATCAAGGGATAAAGTATCGCCTTAATATCAACCATACTTTTATCAGACTTCAGCATATTTTTTTCTGCATAATCTAAAGCATTTTCGCTTATATTGACACTATGTTTTTCAAAAACCGCTCCAATTTGAAGCTCCTCAACAAATTCAGGCGAGAAAACAATCACAACCGCTTGATTATACTGCTTTGAGCTGTAGGAATGAATTTCATACGGCATAAACAACATTCCTTCGCCGCATTTCAAGTCATTAGTTTTTCCTTCCCAGCCCACTTCAAGTGTTCCCTCTGTAACAAAAACAAACTCCATCATATAATGAAGATGGTCCTGACATTCAACAGCTTTATGCTTGACAATAGAAAAATACTGTTTAGGAAACAGATCCCCTATCAATGTTTTTCCCATACTCCAATCTCTCCATATGTTAAATTTTGTCTTAATTATACCCTTAAAGTCTTGCATTGTCAATCATGTTATGTTAAAATAATGTTGTAAAGTTTGAAAAATTTTACATTTTTATAAATACTATGCGAGTTGATTTTATGTTAGTGAAACTGTTTCTTTGGTTTATTTTCTACAGCGTTTTCGGATGGCTGTGGGAGGTTTGCCTGTATCTTGCAGAAGATAAAAAATTTGTTAACCGAGGCTTTTTGAACGGCCCATATTGTCCTATTTACGGAGCAGGAGCTATTTTGGATATTTTGCTTCTGGGCAAAATTGAAAATTCCGGTCTGCTGTTTGTTCTGGGGGTTCTCGTCACAGGAGTTTTGGAATATTTAACAAGCTATATTATGGAAAAGATTTTCCACGCCAGATGGTGGGATTATTCGGAGCGCAAGTTCAACATAAACGGCAGAGTTTGTCTTGCCGGAATGATTGCCTTTGGCTCTTTATCCGTAATTTTAATAAAACTCGTTCATCCTCCGATTGTACGGCTGACCGACAAGTTGTCAAGCACAGCCCTTTATCTATCAGCGGGAACCATAGGCGCTCTTTTTATCTTTGATATTTTGTATACCCTTCTCAAAATTAAAGGCTTTGATAAAAAATTGGCTGAAATCAACGGCAGAATTCACGAAAATATTCATTCAGGATTCAGCAAAACCCATACCGCAACTATGCTGGAAAGAGTTAAGCAGAACTTTGAGGACATCGATTTAAGAGAAAAAATCGATGAAGTTGTTGCAAACTTTAAGAAAAATCGTCTTAACCGTCAGGAAATACGACTTATTAGGGCATTCCCGAAACTTAAATCAACCAAATACAGCGATATAATCGAAAAACTGCGTAACCGAAAGTAAGTTAAAATAAAACGGCATAAATCAAAGATTTATGCCGTTTTAATTAGTCTCTATCCACCAAAGCAAAAGAAAATTCCAAGCTTACACAAAGTTTTCCGTTTACATACCCCTCGCCTTTTCCAAAGCGGAAATGTCCTTTTTCTTTGGTTATAACACATTTTGTCTCAAATGTGTCTCCGGGTTTTACCTGATTTCTAAACTTCACCTTATCAAGTCCCGTAAAGAACGGAAGTTTTCCCGCCATCTCACCGTTCATGGTAAGTCCGCAAGCAGATTGGGCAACAATTTCGCAAAGAATAACTCCCGGCACAACCGGATTGCCCGGAAAATGACCGTTTAAAAACCATTCGTCCCCCGTTATGTATTTTTTCCCGCAGCTTGCACCGTCAATAATTTCCACCTCATCAATAAGAAGCATATCATCTCTGTGAGGAATAAGCTGCATAATTTCTTCTTTATTCATATTTTCACCGCCTATATTTTCTTAAATGCAAGGCAGGCATTATGACCGCCAAAACCAAGTGATGTGGAATATGCCGCACAAATATCCGCTTTAACCGCTTTGTTCGGGGTGCAATCTACATCACACTCCGCATCGGCTTTTTTGTATCCGATGGTCGGCGGAATGATACCCTTATCAAGCGCCATAAGAGACGCAATTGCTTCAACGGCACCTGCCGCTCCAAGCATATGACCTGTCATAGATTTTGTAGAACTCATATGAATATCCTTTACACCGTCACCAAACGCTCCCTTAAGTGCCGCAGTTTCGGTCTTATCATTTAACGGTGTGCTGGTTCCGTGGGTATTTACATAAACATTTGTCTCGCCTTCAAGGTTGCCCTCTTTCATCGCATCCTTAATTGCTTTGGTAACCCAGGTTGCGTCCGGATCCGGTGCTGTTACATGATATGCGTCGCAGGTGCTTCCGTAGCCGACGATTTCGCCATATATTTTTGCGCCCCTTGCAACCGCTCTCTCATATTCTTCAAGCACTAAAATGCCTGCGCCTTCGCCCATAACAAAGCCGTTTCGTCTTGCATCAAATGGAATAGATGCCGCATCCTTATCCTCTGCCGTTGAAAGTGCCATACAGTTAATAAAACCGGCAAAAGCAAGAGGCGTGATTGCCGCTTCGCTACCTCCGGCAATCATAGCTTCGGCATAACCATGCTTAATTGCACGATAAGCCTCTCCGATACAATGTGAGCCTGTTGCACAAGCAGTTGTTACGCAAAAGCAAGGTCCGTTAAAGCCATATTTAATGGCAATATTTCCTGCTGCAATATTTGTAATCATCTTTGGCACAAACAAAGGTGATACTCTTCTTTCCCCTTTTTCTTTAAGATTTGTATGTTCATCGCAAAGAGTATTTATGCCGCCAATACCCGAGCCAACATAAACTCCGACCTTATCGCTGTCAATCGTACCGATAATTTTACTGTCTTCGACCGCCTCTGCCGCCGCAGTCAAGGCATACTGTGCATAAAGATCCGTTTTTCTTGCCGTACCCTTATCCATAACAACTGTAGGGTCAAAATCCTTAACCTCTGCCGCAAGCTTCGCTTTAAAATTGCTTGCATCGAATTTGGTTATGGTATCGATTCCGTTTCTACCGTTTATAAGACCTTCCCAGAAGGTGTTCACATCGTTTCCGATAGGAGTCACAGCTCCCATACCGGTTACAACAACTCGATTCATTCTCTCTCCTCCTTACATCGCCATTCCGCCGTCAATGCGGATAACTTCACCTGTTATATAATCCGTTTCGCTTAAAAATACCGCCAAATGAGCAATTTCCTCCGGTTTTGCCATTCTTCCCATGGGAATTGCCGCCAAAACCTCCGGGCGATCTTTAAAACTTTCGGTCATAGGCGTTTCAACAAATCCCGGCGCTATGGCATTAACGCAAATTCCACGGGAAGCCAGCTCCTTTGCAACCGACTTTGTAAGACCCACAACTCCGGCTTTGGAGGCGGAATAATTTGTCTGTCCCGCATTGCCCATAAGCCCTGAAACAGAGCTTAAATTTACAATTTTGCCGCTTCTCTTTTTCATAAAATGAGCATAGCAAGCCTTCATCATATTGAAAGTCCCCTTAAGATTTACTTCAATTACGCTGTCAAAATCTTCTTCCTTCATCCGAAGCATAAGAGTATCTCTTGTGATGCCCGCATTGTTGATAAGAACATCAACTCCACCCAAATCTTCGATAATTTGCTTAACGGTTTGGGCACATTCCTCGGTATTTCCCACTTGACAGCAGTACGCTTTTGCCTCTTTTTTTGAAACAGCGCTGCATTCTTTTGCCGTTTCCTCTGCCGCTTCCTTGTTAAGGTCT
Organism: uncultured Oscillospiraceae bacterium; assembly: GCA_964612315.1. GTDB lineage: Bacteria > Bacillota > Clostridia > Monoglobales > Monoglobaceae > SIG454. The sequence goes on from CAZTEA010000001.1 coordinate 24,626, forward strand.
AAAATTGCAAGCTTTTCACCCTTTTGAGCAAACGCCAAAGCAATCGCTTTGCCTATTCCTCGGCTTCCGCCTGTTACAACAACCACTCTATCCATTATTTTTCACCGCCTCAACTGTATTTGCCAAACTTTCGGCATCTTCAACATTATAGATATTTGCCTCAGGTGCAATTTTCTTGATAAGACCCGTCAACACCTTGCCAACACCTGTTTCAATAAAGGTATCAAAACCGTCCGCCACCATATTTTCAATGGTGGTTTGCCATTTAACGGGATTTATGATTTGCTCAACAATGGTCTCCTTAACATTTTCTTCGTAAGGAAGAGCCGTTTTATTGGCATAAACGGTCATCTTCGGATTTTGTATGTCATATTCCGAAAGAACCGCCTTCATGCCCTCCGCCGCAGAATTCATATACGGCGAATGAAAGCCTCCGGCAACTGCCAAATCCATAATTCGGCATTTTTTATCTGCCATAATCTCTTTAAACTTTTCAATGCCCTCTTTTTCACCTGCAATAACAGTCTGAATCGGGCTGTTATAATTAACCGGATAAACACCCTCTACCAGTGCACAGCCCTCCTCAACGGTTTTGCTGTCCACTTTAAGAACCGCCGCCATGGAAGTTTCCTTTTCTTCTGCCGCTTTCTGCATCAAAATACCTCTTTGAGTCACAATTTTGAAGCCGTCTTCATAAGAATATGCTCCCGCATATGCAAGAGCAGCAATCTCTCCCAAAGAGAACCCTGCAACCGCATCGGGCATTACGCCTTTTTCCGAAAGAGCAAGCGCCGCACCCAAATCCGCAAGATACATACACGGCTGTGTATTACTTGTGATTTTAAGCTCTTCCGCAGTCCCCTCAAAGGATTGCTTAATTGTACCCTGTCTGATTTTTTCCGCATCATCGTAAAGCTTGCAAACAGCAGGGGAAATTTCATAAAGCTCTTTTCCCATTCCGCCGTACTGCGAACCCTGTCCCGAAAAAACAAATGCTATCTTACCCATATATTTGCTCCTCCCAACACTTTTTCGGCTTGTGCCATAACTTCTTCAACAATTTCTTGTGATGTTTGTTCTCTGTTTACCATACCTGCTATCTGACCGCATGGGAAACAGCCCTTTTTGTCATCGCCCTCAATTGCCGCAAGACGAAGCGCTCCAACTCCCATTGCTTCCAGTTCGTCATCAGAAACTGCGCTATATTCCGCTTTTTGATAGCCTTTCGAGAAAGGAGTTTTAATGCTTCTTACGGGATGACCGAGGCGTTTTCCCGTAACAATCGTTGAAATGTCACTTGCTTTTAACACTTTGTTTTTGTAATTCTGATGAACTCCGCATTCCTTTGCCACCAAAAATCTTGTTCCCATCTGCACGCCCACAGCGCCCAGCATAAATGATGCCGCAACCCCTCTGCCGTCACCGATACCGCCTGCCGCAATAACGGGAATTGACACCGCATCGCAAATTTGTGGAATAAGCGCCATTGTGGAAAGGTCTCCTACATGACCACCCGATTCTCCGCCTTCGGCAATAACAGCACAAGCACCGCAGCGCTCCATTTTTTTCGCCATGGCAACGGAAGCAATAACCGGAATAACCTTAATGCCGCTGTTTTGCCACATTTCCATATAAGATGACGGATTTCCCGCACCGGTTGTAACTACAGCAACCTTCTCTTGAGCAACGATTTGTGCCACCTCCTCCACATGAGGACTCATAAGCATAATGTTTACTCCGAACGGTTTATCGGTTTTTTCTTTGGCAATTTTAATTTGCTCTCGAAGATAATCTCCGCCCAAATTCATTGCTGAAATTATTCCCAAACCGCCGGCATTAGACACCGCCGCCGCAAGATTGCCGTCTGCAATCCATGCCATGCCGCCTTGAAAAAGCGGATATTTAATGTTAAGCATTTCACAAATAGGTGATTTTATCATATTTTTCCTCCTACCACTCAATTAAGCACACGCCGCTTGAAAGTCCGCCGCCGAATGCTGTTAAAATTATCTTATCGCCTCTTTTTAGCATTCCGTTTCGATTCATTTCGTCAAGGGAAATCGCTATGCTGGCGCCGCCTGTATTACCGTATTTTGAAAGATTCATAAAAATCTTATCAGAGCTGATTTTAAGCCGCTTTGAAGCAAACTGAATAATTCTCGCATTTGCTTGGTGAGGCACAATATAAGCAATGTCTTCTACCGTAAGGCTGTTTCTGTTCATAATTTCAATGACATCGTTGCACATACTTTCAACAGCAAACTTAAAGGTTTCCTGTCCGTTCATATATATGTACGGAGCATTGTTCTCCCCCGTATAAAAGGGTGAGGTTCCCGCATAAGACGGAATTTTTATAACATCATCCCCGCCGATTGTCTTGATTATGGAATCTTTATAATTATCGCCTTCCTTAAGAACAACTGCACCTGCTCCGTCACCGAAAATAACACAAGTATTTCTATCGTTGTAATCCACCAATTTCGAAAGTCGTTCGGCGGCAACCACCAATGCCTTTTTGACTTTTCCACCAGCAAAATAACCGTAAGCCGTTTCCAAAGCAAACAAAAAGCCCGAACACGCACTACTTACATCAAAAGCGGGGCATTTTGCGCCAATTGCCGCCTGAACTTTTGCCGCAACCGAGGGGCAAACATCCTCGCCGCTAATGGTTGCGCAAATAATAACATCAAGCTCCTCGCCTTTTATGCCGCTGTTTGAAAGAGCAGCCTGCGCCGCACGGATTCCCAAATCCGATGTGGTTTCCTCTGTGCAAATCCGTCGTTCGGAAATTCCGACTCTTTTTTGAATCCATTCATCGCTGGTTTCAACCATAGTTTCGAGTTCATCATTTGTAAGAACTCGATTCGGGACATACATTCCTGTTCCCAAAATCTTAAAATTCATACGCTTTCCTCCAATAAAATATTTTAACGCTTAACTGCTGCTTTCTTCATAAAATATTCCGTCAGCTTCTCCAAGGATTTAAGTACCGCAGTCAGTTCTTCATCGGAAATGGCATCTGAAACGAAATTCACCAATTCATCGTGAAAAGCTTTGTGCCTGATATTGACCTCGGTTCCCTTGTCTGTGGGACTGACCAAAACTACTCTGCGATCTTTTTCACTTCGTCTTCGTTTAACATAGCCCTTGTTAACCAAAGCATTAACCGCCGTTGTCAGCGAACCCGGTGAAACAGAAAGCACTCTCGCAATATTTGCCATAGTGTTAAGTCTTTGCCCCTCCAAAATATCAATCGCTTCAATGATATGCATTTCTCGAACGGATATATCCGCTCTTCCCACCTGCCGAAGACTTTGATCCTCCCACGCAAGAATTTGATTAAAAGCCATAACAAAAAATCCGTTAAGTTTTTCTTTTTGCTCCTGCGTCAATTTTTCTGCCTCCCCTTTTACTTTATTACTTCAAATAGTTTGAACTTAAAAGTATTTTAACATAAGTCTCTTGTAATGTCAATAAAATTTTATAATTTTTTGCGAAAAACAGATTTTGTCAAGCACAATTCCTCGTCTGCCTACATAATAAAGCAAAAAATACATCATAAGCTTTTGCCTTTGAAGTCTAACTTCGGTAAGAGCTATTAAAGGGGGAATACACAGCCAATACCTATCATTTGGCAAGAAAAAGCCACTATATCTTGCGTAAGATATTGTGGCTTTGATTCTTATTCAACTACAATGATATCATAAATTTCAAGTTTATCCAGCGTTGTTTTCATTGCTCCGTTACTGTATTCAAATTCCAAACGGCGATTTTGTGGTATAAGCGTAACTTTCTTCGGACATTTTGCCATTTTTAATTCAATATCCAACGGCCCTATGCTCGGAATTTCATCGAACACGGCAACCCTTGAATTATCGTGTTCACCATAGGTATTTATAAGGTTAATTGCTGTTTTTCCGTCTTTCTCATTAAGTGTCAGCTCAAGATGCTGTGAACCGGTAACCTTTAGCCTCAGCCTATCGGTTACGGATAAAATCGTCTCGTTTAACATCTTGCGCAAGATAGGGCTTCTGTGTTTTGAATATTCGCTTCCGAAATCAAAATATATACCTACAGCTTTACCTTTTCCTACTTTCCTTACAGTTGCCCCCACATTATGTGAAGCATTTTGTGCACCGTTTTTGTATGCCTCAAAAAGGACTTCGGCATCTTTAACTTCAATCTTCGGAAGAACGGTTTCGGGAATTGTTATGTAAGAACCGTTATCTCGTATAACCGGATTTTCTATGACCGCAGACTTGCCCACTTTAACCCCTAAAGCATCTTCAAACAGTCGTGCCGGACGAGCTCCGATAATTATAAGAGCTCCGCCGTTTTCAGCATATTTTACCAATTCATCTTTATTTCCTATGATTTCCCATTCGGGAACAATAACTACCGCATATTCATTTATTGTATTCTTTAAATGATGCTCCGATACCACATCTACCACAAGTCCCGCATCAATAGCGCACTCCATAATGCCTCTGCATTCGTTTTGAACTTCATCATAAAAGACAAACGGAACGCTTTCAGCATTAAAGCAGCCATCGGTGCTTAAAAGAATTGCGATTTGAGGTATACTTTGCCATTTGTGGCAATATGCCTGTCGTTCACGGCAAAACTTAGCTACCCCTTCAGCCGTTTTTACTTTATCCAACCAAACCGAACCGTCGCTGTTCTGAGTGTAGTAAATCTGAAACCCTCCGCCCTGAGCCAAAACAACTGCCGCTTCCTGGCAAAGGGCAACAACAGATTTCGTGTTATTGCGTCCCTGTTTTTCCGAAAAATTAAATGACCAAGCCATCAAATCCCACGGCTTTCCTTGTTTTGAAAGATATCTCGCCTCGTGTCTTGCTCCGTTAACCGAATCAAGGGGCGGCAAATCACCCGAAAGGTAGTCCAGATTGGCACAAACCGGAGCAGGGATATAGGTCGAAAATGCCCAATTACTCGCAATTTCCATATTGGGACACACCTTATGAATTTCATCAACATAATGGTTTAGGTATTTAAAAAAGCTTCGGCGGGTGAAGTTAATATATTCTTTGGGAACATTTCCGTTTTCGTCAGGGACGGGAACTTCCTTTCCCGTTTCTGACTTATATGCAGCCTTCGCCGTTTCCGAATAATCGGGATAAACGCCCCAACATTCACCATCGACCCACGCTCCGTCAATTCCATATTCTTCGTAAAGCTCTTTGATTTGAGGAATTAAAATCTTGTCTGCATATTCACCGTGCAACGCCGTACATTTATGATTGGGATTATCAAACGCACCTATGAACTTTCCGTTATTGTCACAAGCGCCCCAACTCGGATTTTTCTCTACTGCCGCATTGTCTACCACGCCCGAATAATGAACATATAGAGAAACATCATTCTCTTCCGTTGCCTTTCTCCAGATTTTGAGCGCATCTTCAGTAACCCCGGGAGCTGAATTTCCCAGCTTTGTTGCATAACTGGCATAGCCCGGATGGCCCTTGCAATCACATTGCATAAAATCAGGATGAACCGTATCTATAATTTCGGTAATCATCTCCAAAGTTGTGTTTTTTCCTATATTCTTATTTTCCTTACCGGCATGAAAATCAAAATGCAAACCGAAAAAACCTTCGCTTCTTTTCTTTTTCATAAAAGCAATCTCCTCAATCTATGTAATAATCTTATCTTAACACACTAAGTCTTACAAAGCAAGTCATTTATTAAATTATTAAAGACAAATTTTAACTTCATCATATATGTTTGCAATGCTTCTGCGTAAAAATATCCACCACATAAGGTGGTATTTCATTTTTTTGCATATTCCTAATACTATCTTTATACAAAAAAATACCGTTGACGAGAGTCAACGGTATTTTAAATGCGAATTTAAATTATTCGATGATAGATGTTACAACGCCGGAACCAACTGTTCTTCCGCCTTCACGAATAGCGAAACGGAGACCTTCTTCCATAGCGATATGTGTTGTAAGTTCAACTGTCATGGTAACATTGTCACCGGGCATACACATTTCTGTGCCTTCCGGAAGGTTAACGATACCGGTAACATCAGTTGTTCTGAAATAGAACTGAGGTCTGTAGTTTGTGAAGAACGGAGTATGACGACCGCCTTCTTCCTTTGTTAATACATAAACCTCACCTGTAAACTTAACATGAGGTGTGATTGAACCCGGTTTTGCGAGAACCTGTCCTCTTTCGATTTCGTTTCTCTGAACACCACGGAGAAGAGCACCGATGTTGTCACCAGCTTCAGCCTGATCAAGAAGCTTTCTGAACATTTCGATACCTGTAACAACAACCTTGCGGCTTTCGTCTGTAAGACCAACGATTTCAACTTCGTCAGAAACTACGAGAGTACCTCTTTCAACTCTACCTGTAGCAACTGTACCACGACCTGTGATAGAGAATACATCTTCGACAGGCATAAGGAAGGGAAGATCGCTCTTTCTTTCCGGTGTGGGGATATATCTGTCAACTTCAGCCATAAGCTCATGAATACAAGCATATTCGGGAGCGTTCGGATCTGTTGAAGCACATTCCAATACTTGAAGACCGCTACCTTTAACGATCGGGATATCGTCACCCGGGAAATCATATTCAGAGAGAAGTTCTCTGATTTCCATTTCAACGAGTTCGAGAAGTTCGGGATCGTCTACCTGGTCAACCTTGTTCATAAATACTACGATGTAGGGAACGCCAACCTGACGGGAGAGAAGAATGTGTTCTCTTGTCTGGGGCATAGGACCATCAGCAGAAGAAACAACGAGGATAGCACCATCCATCTGTGCTGCACCTGTGATCATGTTCTTTACATAGTCAGCGT
>CAZTEA010000002.1:0-2294 GCA_964612315.1 uncultured Oscillospiraceae bacterium
TTTCTTCCTCTAAGTTAAGCTTAATAACTTCCTTTTTGGGAAGAAGTTCCATTGTTCCGTCTTCATTCATCTTCTTAAGCTGATAAAGTCTGTCAATTCTTCTCTTAATTGTCTTAAAGTTTGTAAGCATACCGCCGAGCCATCTTGCGTTTACAAAATACATACCTGTTCTTTCAGCTTCCTCACGAATTGCATCCTGAGCCTGCTTCTTTGTACCTACGAACAATACTGTACCGCCATCAGCTGCAATATCACGAACGAAATAGTATGCTTCTTCTATCTTCTTTGCAGTCTTCTGCAAATCGATAATATAGATACCGTTTCTTTCTGTAAAAATGTACTCCGCCATTTTAGGATTCCAACGGCGTGTCTGATGTCCGAAATGAACACCTGCTTCAAGCAATTGCTTCATCTGAATTACTCCCATGATTTTACACCTCCAAAAGTTTATACCTCCACCGTTATCAACTCGATTGGGGACTGTCATGGGTAAACTTTGTTTGCAGCACTTCCCAACCAATCCAACAGTGTGTGTATTTTTATCTGCATTTCACATGCCATAATAGTATATCATAAAAAATCCACAATTGCAAGACTTTTTTGTAATTTTTTTAAGTTTTTTGCTTGGATTTGTATCAAAAAAATTTCTCTTCACATAAAATAAATAAAAATATGTAATTGGAGGATTTTGTATGTGTGGAATCGGCGGATTTGCAAACTTTAAAAACCATATTGCAAGCAAGGACGAAATATCTGAAAAAATGAGTAATACGCTAAGTTTAAGAGGACCCGACCAATCAGGTTTTTTTGCTGACGATTATGTCTCCTTTATACATCGACGGCTGTCCGTTATCGACCTTTCTCACGGGCTTCAGCCAATGACTTTGGGAAATTTTGTTATAATATATAATGGCGAGCTTTACAATACGGAAGACTTACGTCACGAGCTAAGCCTATACGGACACAAATTTACGGAAAAATCCGATACGCAAGTGCTTCTTACTTCTTATATTCAATGGGGCGAGGATTGCGTTGACCACCTTAACGGAATTTACGCATTTGCAATTTACGACAAAGAAAACCGCAAAATTTTTATGGCACGAGACCGTGCCGGAGTTAAGCCCTTCTTCTATTCTCTATACGGCTCATCAATAATATTCGGTTCGGAAATCAAAACAATTCTTGCCCACCCCGATGTTACTCCCGAAATCAACAAAGAAAGCATTGCCGAGATTTTTTTAATCGGGCCCGGCAGAATTCCCGGCAAAACGCCGTTTTCCAATGTTTTTGAGCTTCTTCCGGGCGAGTGTGCCGTATTTTCAAAAAAAGGGCTTTCAAAGCGCATTTACTGGAAGCTTCGAGCCGCAGAGCACAAAGACGGCTTCGAAAAAACAGCGGAAAAACTCCGCCACCTCATTTTAGACTCCATCTCACGCCAGCTTGTATCCGATGTTCCGCTTTGTTCATTTTTATCAGGTGGTCTTGATTCAAGCATTATAACTGCCGTTGCTTCTCAAAAGCTATCACCAAAAACTCTTACTACCTACTCTGTCGATTATGCCGACAACGCAAAATTCTTTACCGCTTCGACATTTCAGCCAAACAGCGACAGCGATTATATTGCTCTCATGTCAAAAAGCGCACAAACCGACCACAAGGTTATCACGGTGGACAATTCCGCTTTGGCCGATGCCCTTAACGAAGCCACAATTGCCCGTGACCTTCCCTGTATGGCAGATGTTGATTCCTCTCTCTTGCTTTTTTGCCGTGAAGTTAAAAAAACACACACGGTCGCCCTTTCCGGTGAATGCGCCGATGAAATTTTCGGCGGATACCCGTGGTTTCGAAACGAAAAAGTTTTGTGGAAGGATGATTTTCCTTGGAGCGGCAATATACCTTTAAAAGCTACTTTTTTAAAGGAAGATTTTTTGAATTTTGACCCCATTGATTTTGTCCGCCAAAATTATTTTAACACGGTAAACAATACCGACTGTCTTCCCAACGACTCCAAAATTGACAAGCGAATTCGTGAAATCACCATGCTTAATATAAAATGGTTTATGCAGGGGCTTCTCGACCGAAAAGACCGAATGAGTATGAGAAGCGGTCTTGAAGTGCGTGTCCCCTTTTGCGACCACAGAATTTTGGAATATGCCTACAATATTCCGTGGGAATTTAAAAATTACCAAAATCGTGAAAAAGGCTTGGTTCGGCAATCATTTTCAAATATTCTTCCATCCGAAATTACATGGCGAAAAAAAAGTCCGTACCCAAAAACACATAACCCCGTTTAC
>CAZTEA010000002.1:2304-7187 GCA_964612315.1 uncultured Oscillospiraceae bacterium
TTACCTTGCCAAAGTTAAAGAAATGCTGATTTCTGTTATGAATGATAAAAATGCGCCGATTAAAGAATTTGTCAATAAAAATTCAATAGAAGAGCTGCTTCAAACCGACGGAAAAATGTTTACTGTTCCTTGGTACGGTCAGCTTATGAACACACCTCAAATTTACGCATATCTTTACTCCGTAAACTACTGGCTGAAAACATATAAGCCTAAATTCCGTTAAGAAAATCCGCAATTACTTCGGCGGCAAGTTTTGACCCCGTAACAGCCTCCGAGAGTGTGTTTCCCGATGTACCGACCTCTATTATTACACTACCCTTGGTCGTATGCCCGTTAAATCGTTCACGCCGTAAATTTATACCCCTCATCAGCGAGGGGTATTTTTTATTTATTGTGCTTTGAAGCTGAACGGCAAACTTTAAATTCTCCCGCCAATTATCATGCTTTAAACCTCCCTCGTTTGTCCCCACAACAAACATAAGCTGCGCCGCATTCTTTCCGTTAATTTCCGTTACAACCTTTGCCTTTGTGCCATCGCTGTAAACAATGGCATCTCTGTGAACATCAAACACAATCTGAATTGACGGATATTTCTTTTTATACTGCTCGATAGCTTCCAGCGAGCTTGTATACGACCCGTTATAAGACGGGCAATCATGCATTGTTCTGTCGTGAATAACCTCTATCCCCTTCTTTTGAAAAACCTTTGTCATCTCATCACCCACATGAACCACATTAAAATTCGTGTCGGTATTTCTGTCTCCTGTCCCTTCTGTATACGAAGTTTTGCCCTCCGCCGTATAAGATTCACTTCCATGTGTATGAACAATGAGCACCTTGGGTCCATTTGCCGTCATATCTATATTAAGCTTTTCGGAAAGCAGTTCAGCCGTACTGACACTATAATTTGTGCCGTTGTTTATAAGGATTTTTTCATTTCCTATAACACTACTCTGCCCCGAATCTATCCCTCTTATGGGAAGCTCTCCTTCAAGTGCCGTCACCGTTCCCGTTTGAGGAAGAACTACCTTTTTATCTCCGTCACTTTCATTAAAAACCGCCTTCGTCTTTCCACTTTCATTATTTAAAAAAGGTATTTCGCCGGATAAAGTTTTCCATGGTAAAAATAAGGCAAAGTGCATATTTCTATCGTCCGTTATTTGAGGTCTTTCATATTCGAATTTCAAATTTTTCACCTTTGCACCAAAGGTGAAAACAGACACCAAACATACTCCCAAAATTGCCGACACAACCGTCTTAATAAGCTTTTTTCCGTCGATTATAACCGCTTTGTACTTTCTTTGCATTTTTATCCAACCTCTCTGTATACTAAAGTTTATGCAAAGTTTGTCCTGTTAAGAACACAAAAATATACACCACAAAGGGTGGGGAAGCCCTTTGTGGTGTATACAATGATTGGAAAGTATATCACTTAGTTATTTTTAAAATTTAACGGCAATATCCTCAACTACATCGTGGGGAACAACAAACTCGGGACAACCTTGAGCGCCTGCCGCAACTTCATATTTATCAAAGCAGATAACGATTTCATCGTTGTCGTTGATATAGAAGTTTTGGTCAGCTTTAATCGCCTTAAAGCCCTCCATATATGCATCGCCTTCCAGCCAGAAGTATCCGTTGTTGGTTTCATTCTCAACCGCCATCTGCTGCTTTATATAATTGCTGATAGGCGTTACATAATCAGCATCTTTTTTGAATAAATCCTTAAGATTGAGAAGCTTGCCGGTTTTCTTGTTTATGTTATAGAATGTATGTTTTGTGGACGAAGAACCTGCAACATTGAAAATATAAACATCAAGGGCAAGTATTTTATAATTATCGGTTTTTACCACATAATCCGATTCAATGCCCATATGAACGGTTTCATCACCAAATTCAGCTTTCATTGCTTTTACATCGTTTTCGTAAGCCGAAATAAGCGCATCCGCATTTTCTTTAAACTCGGCATTCAATTTGTCCTCCAGCTCCTTATCAAGCAAGCCCTCGATTTTCGGAGTGTTAATTTTTGCATGGTATCCGCCCTCGTCAACTTCGTATCTGCCGAATGTAACCACTTTGATAATATTTTTGAACGCCGAAATATTTCCCAAAGCGTACGCCGCAGACGGCACCAAGTTAACACACACAACAGCGGCAAGGACAAAGCTTGCAGCAACACTTACTGTCCATTTTGCAATTCTCTTTTTTTCCGACTTTTTCATCTCTTTTGACATAGTTTTTTCAATCCTTTCTTTTAAATTTTCATCTGCTTTAATGCTATGATACTCATCAATTAAGCGTCGCATTATCTTTCCCTCCCAACTCAGCTTTCAGTATTTCCAAAGCCTTGTAAAATCTTGTTTTCACGGTACTTTCTCCAACACAGAGCACATCGGAAATTTCCTTAAATGTCATCTCTTCGCAAAATTTTAAAATGATAATGCATCTGTATTTTTCTTCAAGAACCTTTAGCATATCATAAAGACCGATATTTGAATAATCATCTTCGCAATAAGGAACAATATGCTCATCTTCATCTTCAAAATCCAACGGAATAATTTTACTGTTCTTTTTCTTATATGTATAATAAGTGTTTACGATGATTTTATAAAACCAAGTCTTTATATACTCGGCATTTTTCAGCGAGCTTATTGATTTTATCGCCTTGACGACACTTTCGTTCACAACATCTTCCGCATCTTCCTTGTTTTTGGTGTATGTGAATGCAAAACGATAAGCACCGTCTATGTTTTGCATAATAAATTCTTCAAACAGCTGCTTGTTTTTCATAACGGAGCCTCCTTACATTCCCTTAGACTATCCATCCTATGCAAAAAGTTTTACTTTTTGAAAATTTTTTCTTCGAAAATGTTAAAACGGCGCAAATTTTGCATTTGCGCCGTTTTTTTTGCTTAATCTTCCTGTCCGGGAATCCAGAATGAAGTTTTCTTAATTAAAGCCTCAGGCTTACCCTCAATTTCAACCGCATATGTTAAAATCAAATCATTTTCAAAGTCCCCGTTTATGTCATAGATAAACAATCTTCCGTTTTCCTGCTGCTCAAACTTATGTTCTTTTCCCGTTGCAAGACAATACACCCTTTTAACCTTGTTTTTAATTTCCGCAATACAAATATTGTTTTCGGGCATTTTGTGCTGAATATGAACATAAACCGTGCTGCCTATGACAGTCAGCTTGTGGGACATTCCCCACGAGAAGGGATGTCTTTCCGAACCGTAAATTGCCTCACCGTTTCTATCCATCCATTCGCCGACCTTATTTAAAATTTTAACGGACTGCTCCGGAATTGTTCCGTCAGCCTTGGGGCCTACATTAAGAAGAAGATTTCCTCCGTCGGTTGCCGCCGCAAGTAAAAGATACAAAACATCTTTAGGATTTTTGTAATCATTATCACCCGAATGATAACCCCAGTTATCATTAAGTGTCATACAGCCCTCCCACGGAATATCCTCAGCAGGCGCTTGAATTATACGCTCACTTACAACAAAGTCATAAGGTGCGCCGTTTCTTGCACTTATCATAATATCCGGCTGAAGCTCTCTCACCATAGCATTAACCTCGGCACCGTCCAGGGGCTTTGGAATACAGCCGTCATACCATAAAATATCAATTTTTCCGTAATTCGTCATAAGTTCTCGAAGCTGTTCCTTATAATAAGCAACGAAGCGTTTTCTCGCCTCTTCATCCGTCCATTCCGTCGGCCAATCACGAAGATAAGCGTTCGGATAATCGGGATGATTCCAATCCGCAGGGGAGAAATAAAATCCTACTTTAAGACCTTCCGCTCTTACAGCCTCAACATATTCCTTAACCAAATCCTTTTTGGGTCCGTAATTCATCGAATTGAAGTCACTTGTTTTTGTGTCAAAAAGCGCAAATCCGTCATGATGTCTTGTGGTAAGCACCATATACTTCATTCCTGTCTTTTTGGCAAGGCGAGCCCATTCTCTCGGGTTGTAATTCTCTGCCTTAAAATTATTTACATATTTTTCAATATACTCCTCTTTTGATATGTATTCACGGTTAAAGGTCCATTCGCCTCTCTCGGCGGCAGAATACGCCCCCCAATGAATAAACATACCAAATCTTGCTTCCTTAAACCAGTTCATAAATGCTGTCCTTTCTTAATGAAAAATATATTTTATTTTATTATTTGCTTACTTCAACAGCTTCCGTGAGAGGAACATCAACCGTATAATCAAAATGCTCGCTGTATCCGCCGATTTCAACATCAATTGTATGCTCTCCGTTTGCCGTCATTGCAACGGTATAGCTCCACAAACCGTTTGTTACGGGAACCATAACCTCTGCTTCATCATCCAATACAACCTTGACGGTATCATATTCGCTGCTGTATCCGTAAACACGAACGGGCATTTCACCCTCTTTTTGATAAATCTTTGCAAATGTCGCCGTTTCATCTGTGTTAAGAACGGCAATATTTTTACCTAAAGTATCTGCATAATAATACTTATTTCCGTAATGCACCATTGCGGAAAGAGTATTGGAAAGGTATATTCCGCTTCCAAGCTGCAAGCTTCTTGAGAAGTTATACGGAATGTTTGCCAGACTGCTTGTATCATAAACCGCCGCACGACTTGAAACACCCTTATAAAGAGCTATAAGCTCATTTTGAGCACAAACCGCATCAACCGCAATATTATAATCCCCGATCGGAGTTACGATTTTGCTTCCGAGAAGTTTAATTTCATCATTTGAATAGGTTGTTGAAATAATAAGGTTATCGGTGTTTACCGCACCTGTCATAACGAAACCGATGTTTCTATCTCTGTCAAGCGCAATAACGCCGCTGTCATAACACGAATCGTTTGTTATATAAACAAATTCGTGAGCAACGCCGT
>CAZTEA010000002.1:7197-20976 GCA_964612315.1 uncultured Oscillospiraceae bacterium
CGTCATAATCCGTAGCGAAAACGATACCGTTATTTACAATCTGGTCCTCGCCGCAATCAAAAATATCAACCAGCGGACTGATAACATCCGCCGAAAACATCAGCTTAACGGTGCTTTTACCGTCAGCTTCATCTATATCAACCATAAGATATTCTGTGTTATCTACATCAAGGAACAAGCTGAGGGGAACACGCTCTGTCTCCTCAACTCTTGCAACATAGAGTTCCATATCTCGGATTTCTTCCATAGTTACCGAACCTTCAACCACGAAAGTTGTCTGAAGCCCCGAAGCATTGTTTTTCAAAATTTCTCCCGATTCTGATTCCAAAGTGTCGAGATTTAAAACATTTAAAAACAATGTCTTTTTGGGCATTAAAAGTTCATCGTTATATGTAACGCAATATGCGTTTTCTTCATCAATCTTTATAGTTTCCCAAAAATACTGATAATTGCCGAGGCACGCAAATTCAACACCCGGCATTTCTTCCAAAGACGCCCACTTAAAAGCATCATATTTATAATCAATATTCTCAAAAGAGGAAAGGGGTACTTTCCATACAACCGCCATATCTGAATGCTTGCTTACAGCATCTACTTGGTTTGTGGCGGTAAGGTCAAAAAGATACAAAAATCCATTATGCACAAACATTCTCTTAAGCTGATTGAATGTTCTTTTTGCATTGGATGGATTCGGAGTTATGCGCACCAAAGCCTGAGGAGGTGTATCCGAATATTTACCCTCATTCGGGAACACAACCACATAAACATTATTTGCACATATAATATATTCATCTGTAACCACAGTCTGTACGGACGCAAACGAACCAAGCCCCGGAATTATATCGGTACTTGCAAGATTCCACTTTGCAATAACGGAATTGGTTTCCATATCAATAATTTCAAGTCCGTTATCTACTGTCGAAGCAAATATATAATTTCCCCAAATGCTTACAGAGTTTGCATTTATGGAGTCACCGCTTTGGAGAGGATACGCCTCACCGCTTTCAATATTTATTGCTCCGGCCGCTGCCTGAAAACAAGCTGTGAATAAGAATAGGCATAGTAATACAACGCTTAATCTTTTCATTTTAAAAGCCTCCTCATATTTTGTCGATAGGCTTGCAACTGCCTACCCTTTCCTTAAAACAAGTAAAACCCGCCCACCGAGGCAGGCGGGTTTTAAACAATTACAGTATTCCCTGCGAACTTAATTATTTAGACGCAAGCCATTTAACATACTGTGTCTGAATCAACTGAACAACCTTTTCAGAACCGGCTGTCTTCATAGCAGCCTTTACAGCAGCAATGCCGTTCTTAGGATCATCAGGATCGATCGCACCTGTAAGCAACGGATTTACCTTTTCACTTACAACGCTTACGCAAGCTGAATATTCAGCAGCAACGCTTGATGTATCGGGAGTGAATCCTGCAACATCAGATCTTTCAGCATTATCATTCCATTCGGTGAAGATTTTTACCTTATCCTTATCTTCGCCAACTTCAAGGTTGCCAAGCAACATATTACCGGATCTCCAGTTCTGGTTAAGATACATTGTATTAGCGTTTTCAACCTTTTCAATCTTCTCAACGCCGTCTTCATCTTTTACCATATTGTAGTGCTTACCTTCAATACCGTATTTAACAAGTCTGTTTACTTCCTTGTCTGTGTTCAAAAGTTCAAGGAACTTAAGAGCGCTCTGAGGATCTTTACTCTTGTTATAGATAGCCATAATAGAACCTCTTGTAGACTGTGTTCCGATTACGGGAGTTGTAAGCTGTACGGGAACCATTTCTTTTCCTGCAACCTTAGACTGAGCAACTTCGTTCAAAGGTGAGTAACATACATAGATAACACCCTGCATATCCTGGTTTGCATCAACCTTAGATGTGTATGTACTTGTGCCGTTTTCCAAAACATCGCTCATGATATAGCCCTTCTGGTACCAATCACGAAGAAGTCTTACATACTTATCGAAATCTTCTGTCTCGAAGAAGTTTACAACATTCTTCTGATTTGGAGCGATATCCTTGGAGTTTGAAATAACGAACGGACCGGAAATAACATCGTAGTTGATATCTCTGCCGAACGCTACATGCTCGCCCTCTTTACCGATTCTGAAACCAAGTCTTCCGCTGGTTGTGCAAGCCTTGATAAGAGGTTCAATATCGTAAATCGTCTTAAAGTCATCTTCTGTTTTACCGAGAGAGTTAAGAGTATCTCTGTCAATATAAACAGCCCAGTTGTTAGCCATTTCCTTAAGTGTCGGTATACCGTAGATACCGCCGTCGATGGTTACACCGCTTAAGAATTCATCGGGGAACAATTCTTTAAGTGCGGGATAGTTCTTAAGGTCTTTGCTGATATCGTAATAAGCCTTGCTTCTTACACGCTCAACAAACGAATCGCCGCTGTCCCAGATGATGTCCATATCTTCTTCTGCAGCCAAAAGCTTCGGAATTTTTGTGGCGTATTCTCCGGCACCGAAGAACTTCAACTCAACCTCAACGCCGATTTTTTCCTTTGAAAGCTCACTTACAGCCTTGGAAACTTCCGCATTGTCCGTTCCTACTGCGTCACCAAAGAAAACCTTAACGCTTCCGACCTTTTTGTCATCGCCGCCACAGCTTGTTGCAAGCATAACCGCTGATAAACCAACAGCTGCAAGTACTGACAACTTACCAAATTTCTTTTTCATTTTTCTTCTCCTTTTTTATGCTTATCGCATTTATTTTCTCTCTCTTAATTTCTAAGAGCTAATCCTTTTACAAAACCAAATTAACCTTTTACAGCACCAACCGTCATACCTTTTATAAAATACTTCTGGAAGAAGGGATATACCACAAGAATCGGACCCATTGTGAATATCAAAAACGCCATACGGCAAGCATCTGACGGCAAATTCTTTGCCAGCTGGATAGTTGTGAAATCCGCCTGACCTTGAGAAATCTGTCTCTTAATTTCAGTAATCTGATTTTCTATATCCTGGAGCACACGCTGCAAGGTATAGAAGTTCTTATCATCAAAATAAAGCATTGATGTTTCCCATTCGTTCCAGTGACCTACCGCTGCCATAAATCCTAAAGAAGCAATAACCGGCATCAAAAGCGGGAACACAATTTTAAAGAAGATGTAGGTTTCACCCGCACCGTCAATTCTTGCAGCTTCAATAAGCGAATCTGGCACATTTGAATTTATAAATGTTCTGATAATAACCGCATTAAATACACTTACGCAACCCGGAAGTATCAAAACAAGCAAATTGTCTCGAAGTCCGTATGTATTTGAATTTACGATAAACGAGCTTACGGGACCGCCGCTAAAGAGCATTGCAATGAGAATGAATACCACAAATACCTTCTTTAATATAAATTCCTTACGGCTTAATGTATACGCAAACATTGTTGTAAGGAACATCGCCAATACAGTCCCCATAAGTGCTTCGTAAATGGTAATACCGTAGGCTTTAATCAACGAATCCTTTGATCTGAGCACAAATTCATATGCATCCAATGTAAATTCCGACGGGAAGAATGTAAAGCCCTTTGTGGCAATACTTGCTTCACTCGAGAAAGATACGATTATAACCAAAATCATCGGAATTAAACATACCGCCGCAAATAACGCTAAGTTAAAAATAAGTACCGGTTGCGGTTTGAAAAGACGACCGTTAACGCCTTCTGTCTTAACTTTCTTTTTCTTTTTGATATTTTCTGACATTATGTATTTCTCCTTCCGATTAGAATAATGAGTTTGCAGGTTCAATCTTACGAACTATAAGGTTTGTAATGATAACCAATGTTGAACCGATAGCCATCTGGAAGAATGTAATAGCTGCCTGAATACCAAAATCGGTATTGGTTCCCGAACCTAAAAGGGACTTCATAACGAAAGCATCGATTGTCTGTGTTGTGGAATACAATGCCGAAGTATCCTTTGTAACAAGGTAATGAAGACCCGTGTTGGATTTCATAATGCTTGCAACACCCATAATAAGCATAATGGAAATCATAGACATAAGCTGCGGAAGGGAAATATGCCAAATCTGACGGAATCTTGAAGCCCCATCGATTTCGGCAGCCTCAAAAATTTCAGTATCCATACCTGCAAGTGCAGACAAATAAAGAATACATCCGTAACCTGTGTTTTTCCAAAGGTTAACCAAAACGAGGATAACCGGCCAGAACTGAGCACTTTGATACCAGTTTACTTTTTCTTTACCGAAAAATTCAAAAATCTTATTAACAAGCCCCATTCCGCTGATTGTTCCGTCAACATCCGTGTAACCGCTGCTCAAAAGAGCGTATACCATAAACTGCACGGCTACAAAAGAAATAAATGTGGGGAAAATCATAATGGTATGGGAAATCTTTGTAAAATACTTTCTTCGGCATTCATTAAGCGCCAAAGCCAATACCAGGTTGCAAACCATACCTGTGGCGGTATTGATTGCCCAATATCCCATTGTGTTGCGGAAAAGTCTCCAAGTACTTTCACCCATACTGAGAAGAATCTTAAAGTTCTCCAAACCTGCCCAAGGACTCTTCATTATTCCCAAAGAATAACTGTAATCCTTAAAAGCCAAAATAATACCGTATAGCGGCACATAGTTAAACATAATAACTATTACAACGGCGGGAAGTGCCATCAATAAAAGTGCACGCTGACGATATGCTGTGGTTAGCGTTTTTTTCATGTTTTTTTGTCCTTCTTTCCAGTTTTTATTTTTAACAAATATATACAAAACACGGTGTTACCCTCTTGTACATATTACACAACTTTATTATAACATATACTATTTCAAATATCAATTACACTTTTTACAGATATTTGCACTTTTTAATTATATTTACATTTTTTCAGACTATTTTCGACTCAAAATGTATTTAATCTGTCCAAATTGACAAAATTTCTTTGTTAAATTTTACCAAAAACAGCTTTATCAGCGAAAAAACCGACTTTTATTCATTATAAACAAATACCTCCGAAAATCTCGAAGGTATTTCAGGCTTTATTTGTTACGGAATCAAAACCGCTTCTTTCCCTATCGGAAGCATTTCCTGTTTGGAATTCCAAATCATCGCTTTAACTTTAACCGTTTCGGATGGCATAACAATATCCATCTTATTATCCGCCGAGGACATTGAATTCACAACAGCTTCCTCTGTTTTCATGCCTATCATAACATTATTTTTGTCATACATTGTGAGAATTAGGATGTAAGGAAGCTTATCATCATACTCGTTTTTCATCTTCGCAAGAAGTATTGCTTTGTTGTATAACTGCGAAAGACTAAGCTCGGCTGTCACATAATCATATTGGGATTCCGAAACCAAAATACTGTCGGATATATTTTCACCGTTGGCATACAAATACGCTTTGTATTGGGATAAATCGCCCACAAAATTAAACTCAAAGGCAAAGCTTCCCTCGTCATCCAAAACCGTTTGATCCATGTACGCAACATCGATTTCGCTTACAGCAACCGCATCGGCTTTTCTCACCACAAGGACCACCGATTTGTCATCACTCTTTGAATTTGTGACCTTTCCCGAAACCGTAACTCTGCTTACTCTTTTAACCGAATCAACCTTTATATTATCGGAAGTTTCATCCTCCGTAACCTGTTCCGGTGTATAGCTTATATAGCTCTTATCTCCCGGATATGTAAACTCAACGATTTTCGCCTTACTGTCCGTTGCACCGATATTGGCAACATATTTGCCGCTCCAATTACTCGGTACGCTGAAAGACAAATCAAAAGCACCGTTTTCATCAGCTTCCGCTTGAGATGTATACACTCCGCCGCCGTTCGCCGTAACAAAAATACTTGCTCGTGCATTTTCTGTTCCAGAAACAACTCCCTTAACCGAAACGACCGACCCATCAACCGAAAAATCAGTCATTATAAGTTCTGCGCCGTAAGCCGTTGTCGCCAACGCAAACAGCCCTACAAACATTGCAACCAAAAACTTTTTCATTTTTTATACTCCTCCCGTGCCATATCTCATTAAGGCACTTTAATATTTACATATGTAATAAAATCTGCTATGTGTCAATTATAACACCCACATACGCATTTTTCAATAGTTTTTTATTAAATCCTTAATCGCTTCACCCGCAATAATGAGTCCCATAACCGATGGTACAAACGAAATGCTTCCCGGAATCGGCTTTCCTGTTTCCTCATCTTTCGCTTTACTTTGCACGGGTTCTTCTTTGGAATAAACCACCTTCAGCTTATCTATTCCACGTTTTTTTAGTTCACGGCGCATAACCCGGCAAAGGGGACAAACTTCGGTTTTATATATATCCGCAACCTGAAACGCCTCCGGATTCATTTTGTTGCCCGCCCCCATAGCGCTGATTATCGGAACTCGTAATTTATTGCACTTTTCGGCGATGGCAAGCTTTGCCGAAACGGTATCAACCGCATCGATTACATAATCAACTTTTTCCGAAAAAAAATCATCAACATTTTCAGGCAAGCAAAACTTCTCGTACGAATTTACTTTTATTTCCGGATTGATGTCGAAAATACGCTGTTTCATAGCCTCAGTTTTGGGCATACCCAACGTCGAATTAAGAGCTATAAGCTGACGGTTGATATTGCTTTTTGAAACCGTATCCTTATCCACCAAAGTTATTGTTCCGACTCCCGCACGAGCCACGGCCTCTGCCGCAAACGAGCCGACACCGCCGACTCCGAAAATCATAATGTGCGATTTTCTTAATTTCTCCACTCCGATTTCGCCAATCAACATTTGCGTCCGCATATATATTTCATCTGTCATATACCTCACCCCTTCTTAAAAAGCAAATCCGCCGCAAAGCGGCGGACACATTCCTACTTTTTGGGATTGACAATATCTCGCCAATCAAGGTCGCCTCTGTCAAGACCACGAATTAAAACTTCGGCGGTTGCAACATTTGTTGCAAGCGGAATATTATGAACATCGCATAGTCTAAAAAGCGCAGATACATCCGGCTCGTGAGGCTGAGCCGTAAGCGGATCTCTGAAAAACAAAACCAAGTCGATTTCGTTATAGGCGATTCTTGCACCAATCTGCTGGTCACCGCCCTGAGGTCCGGACAAAAACAGGCTTACATTAAGACCTGTTGCATCGATAATAAGATTTCCCGTTGTTCCTGTTGCGCACAAATTGTGCTTCTGCAGAATTGTTTTATATGCAATACAAAAATCAACCATCAGTTCTTTCTTTTTATCGTGAGCAATAAGTGCAATATTCATAATTCATCCCCCTGTTGTTATTTTCTTTTCATTGCCTTAATCGGAATATTTGCGGTAAGTGCGGGAACTGCCGATTTTCCGTCCTCGCTCTGCGCAGTTGTAATCTGAATGTCAAGCCCGCTGTCGGAAACATCCATATACTTTTCCAAAACTTTCATTATTTCGTCTTTGATTTCTTCTAAAAATTCCGTATCGGTATTTGCTCTGTCATGAACCAATACAAGCTTCAGTCTATCTTTTGCCAAGTCTTTTGATGCGACCTTGCGGCGACCGAATATTCTGGATAAATCTATCATCTATAATTCTCCTTTACAGTTTACTCCGTCAAGACCTATTTCTTTTTAAACTTTCCTATGATTTTGGCAAAGAAGCCACCGCCCTCAAGATCCATAAGCGGAATATTCTCACCGCTTAAACGCTTGGTTATGTTACGATATCCCTGACCTGCCTGTGATTTCATATTTACAACAGCCGGCTCACCCTTATTGGTGGAAACAATGATATTTTCATCATCGGGAATAATTCCGATAAGTTCAATATTCAAAATATCAATAACATCATCTACATTAAGCATCTCGCCACGCTTAACCATATCTGTTCTGATACGGTTAATGAGAAGGAAATGGTCGTCAATCTCATTGGCGTCAAGAAGTCCGATAATTCTGTCCGCATCACGAACAGCCGAAACCTCCGGTGTTGTAACAACAATTGCCTTATCCGCACCGGCAATGGCATTTTTAAAACCTTGTTCAATTCCGGCAGGACAGTCAATAATAATAAAATCAAAATCCTTTTTAAGCTCTTCGCACAGATTTTTCATCTGTTCTTCCGTAACAGCATCTTTATCCTTTGTTTGAGCGGCAGGAATCAAAGACAATCCATCATATCTCTTATCCTTTATAAGAGCCTGTCTTACCTTACAATTTCCCGACACAACATCAACCAAATCATAAACAATTCTGTTTTCAAGACCCAACACAACATCAAGGTTGCGAAGACCGATATCAGTATCGATTAAAACTACCTTTTTACCGAGCAGCGAAAGACCAACCCCGATATTTGCGGTTGTTGTTGTTTTACCAACGCCGCCTTTACCCGAGGTTATAACTATTACCTGCGACTGTGACTTTGTCATAATTTACCTCCATTATAGAAAACAAATTCAGGATACCGAAATATCCGATTAAAATAGACATTATAATATTGCTATATACTAATGCAAAAATCATTATATCACATAAAACCCAAAAAGTCAAAATATTATTTTCTTTTTTGCAAAAATTCTTCAATAAAAATCGTATCGTCCTTTATATACGCAAGTTCAGGGCTGAGATAATCCTTTTGCTCGCCCTCCGGCGGTCTTGTGATAAGGTCTGCAATTCGTAATTGAGTGGGGGATAAATTAAGCGCCACAACAACCGCATCTCGATTTCCGCTTTTTCCCGCATGAACCATACCTTTAACAGAACCCATAACAAAAATATTGCCTTCGGCTTCAATCTCCGCACCTGGGTTTACATCACCTATTATAACCACATTTCCCTCAGATTCCAACAACTGCCCCGAACGCAGAGTCTTTTTATAAAACTTGGTATGTTCATCTTCGATTTCCACACTCATGGCACGGCTTAACATATCCTTGGCATTTATTGCTTCTTTAACCTTTTCCTCCGTCGTTTTTTCGGGCGTTTCCGGATTTTCCCAAACTTCAACACTATCATCAAGGATATCGGATACCTTTTCCGCAAGCCTTACATACTCCTCAGAGGTGAGCGGCGTTCCCTTGAACCCGATTTTCTTTACCCCTTTAAAGAAGGTTTTCGACTGTTCGAATTTTTCCGTAACAGCTTTTTCCACTTCCTTATAAGATGCGTTGTCGTTAACATATACGACCATTCCGTTTTTATAAAGTTTTAAAGCCACCAATTCTTTCTTTTCCGACATTTTTATTTCCTACCTTTCTATCTTAAAAGCCTGTTCGGCGTTATAATACTGTCCTCAACCTCGTTAAAGCCCAAAAATGAAGCAAACATATCCTTACCTATTCTTGCGGCATATCGGCTTGATGCACCATGCTCGATTACGACCGCCACGGCAATTTGCGGATTATCGTATGGTGCAAAACCCACAAACAAAACATTGTCGCTTCCCTTGCCAACCTCGGCAGTACCCGTTTTTCCTCCGACCTCCACCGGGAAATCTTCAAAAACAGCAGACGCAGTACCGTCCCCGGTTACTCTTCTCATTCCGTCTTTAACCGCCTCGAAAGTACTGTCGGATATTCTGTTTTCCGATAAAACTTTCGGCTTTGTTTGGTAAACCAAATTATCAGTATCATATTCACGAATTTCTTTCACTATATGCAAGGAATATCTTGTACCCTTATTTAATATTGTGGCAACATAGCTTGCAAGCTGTGCCGGGGTATACATATTATCCGACTGCCCTATTGCCGCCTGCAGAGTATCTCCGGGATACCAGCTGAGTCCGACTGATTCTCTGTAAGTAGGGCCTGCAACGATGCCAGTCGCTTCCGACAATTCGATTCCCGTCTTTTCGCCGAGACCGAACTTTTTAGCATATTCTTCAAGCTTCTCAATACCTACCCGTCTGCCTGCTTCATAAAAGTAATAATTACAGGAAACACCTATCGCTTCCGAAACATTAAGAGGTCCGTGGGTTCTGCCGCTTTTCCAAATAAGGCAGGTCGGTCTGTAAGACGGAGCGTAATACTCATACACACCTTCGCAGTTAATAGTTGAAGTCGGTGTTACAACACCCTCTTCAAGTGCCGCTATTGCCGTAAGAGGCTTAAATGTCGAACCCGGCGTATATGCCCCGTTCAGCGCCCTGTTAAACAAAGGATTTGTCTCGTCTTTTAAAAGCTCGTTATAATTTTCCGTATAAGTTGACGGCTCGTAAGACGGATACGAAGCAATAGCCAAAACCGCCCCGGTTTTCACATCAACGGCAATTGCCGCTCCGCTGTATGCATCATAGCCTTTATCGTTTCTTGCCGCCGCAATATTTTCCGCAAGAGCATTTTCCGTAATCTCCTGAAGCTTTGAGTCTATGGTAAGCACCGCATAATTATCGGTTTGCGGAGAAATTTCGCTTATAACCCGCTCAACACTTCCTTTGGGGTCTTGCTTAACCACCATTGAGCCGTCTTTTCCTTTAAGGTACTTTTCAAGAACTTTCTCTATCCCATCTTTTCCGATAACCGCATTCATTCCGTAGCCCGAGTCTTTAAGCTGAGCGTATTCTTCGGCGTATATGATACCCGTTCTTCCCAATATGTGAACCGCCATAGAACCGTTAACATATTGACGGACGGGTTCAACCTCCACCGATACGCCGGTCATTTCAAAGCCTCGCTCCGAAACCTCCTGCACAACCTCCATGGATACATCTGTTGCAAAGGTATAAGGCGAAACAACTCCGAAATTCTTCTTTTCCATAGAATATCTTACTGAAACAATATTTCGCTTTACATCTTCACTGTAATCGCCTTTTATATCGTATTTTTCAGCTAACTTATTAAGTATACTTTTTGCCGACTCCTTCTCCTTAAAGCCGTTTTCACTTTTCCACTTTTTTTCCTTCTCCTTATTTTCCTCACTATCGAATTCAAATCTCACAGGAGAGCTTTTTACGGGAAACTCATCAATAAAATCAATATCGTTTTTTTCTACAATTTCAAGTAAAATTTCTATAGTTTCGTTTAGTTTATCGTTATCCGCCGCAATATCTTGAATTCTTATATAATATCCCATTCGGTTGGTTACAAGAGGTCGACCGTACGCATCGAGAATTTCGCCTCTTGAAGCCATTACGGGATAAGACCTTTCCGTTTGGTTAATAATCACCTCACGGTATTCGTCACCCTTTATAATTTGAAGATTAAAAAGCACAGCCGCACATATTATGACAAAGACCGTCATAAATATACCCAATATTAAATATCTGTGCCCTAAATTTTTATTATCCAAATCATTCACCTATTTTCACCGTACAGTCTGCCAAATATCCCTTTTAACAAAATAAAAATGATAACAGACAGCACTCCGTTATAAATGCACTCTGTCCCCACAACCTTGAGACTCTGCCAAATTCCCGCTCCGCCGCAAAAAATCGCCGCAATACTTTCCAAAATTGCCGTCCATATCATAACGGTTATAGCAACAAGCAATGCGTTACTGCGCCTTATCATATTTTCACACAAAACCGTAACCAAAAAGCACGCAAACATATACAAAATTCCGTTTAATCCTATATTTACGCCCACAATTATGTCAAAAAGAAATCCCGTAATAAGACCCAGCCATATTCCTTCGGTTTTCGAAACATAAAATCCGGCTATAACAATGTAAATAAGAAATATATTCGGTTTTACGCCAAACACCTGCAAATGTGCAAATAATGTAGGCGCCAATGCCACAGCAAAAAGCAAGTATATTGCATGAAGAGTTGCTTTCATCTGTATCAATCCTTTAACTATGTGATAATCATAACCTTTGAAATATTTTCAATATTAACCGAAATTTCCACCACCGCATACTGTGATATACTTTGGACATCGGATTTAAGTTCCACCACTCTGCCGATTTCTATACCCTTTGGGTATACGCCGCCAAGACCTGAGGTTTCCAAATAATCGCCTATAACAATATCATTGTTTTTGGAAATGAATGAAAGACGGCATTTTCCGCTTTCCGCAAGGGCTGCTTCTCCTTCTATAACCCCCAAATCGCCTGAGCGTATAACCATTGCGCCGGCGCTGTGTGACGGGTCTGTTACAACCGTTACCCTCGCCCAAGTAGAGCCTATATCGCTTATTCTGCCCACAAGCACATTATCGGCGGTAACAACACATTGACCTATTTTAAGCCCGTTTGCCGTTCCCTTGTCGATAGTAAAATTTTCATACCAATTCGATGTGCTTCTGGAAACAACCTCCGCCGCCACCATCTCATTCTCCGGATAAGCCTTGTCAAGCTCCAACAGCTTTCTAAGCTCATCGTTTTCGGTTTTCATTCCTTGGATTTTTCGTTTTTCCTGAGCAAGCTTGCGATTTTCCCCTTTAAGCTTTTCATTTTCAGCTCTTAAATCTTCAATGTCTCCGAAGCGGGCAAAAAATCCGCTTATGTTATCCCCCATCCACGAAAATACATTTTGTATGGGTGTAACCGTTACCATGGCTATGTTTTCAATGATGGTGGATTTTGTCCGAAAAGCGTTTATAACACCTAAAATAACACTTACGGATACCGTTATGCCTATAAGCAATACCGCTATTTTATTTTTGAAAATTTTTCCCATTAAAACAGCCCCTGACAAACAAGTTTTTTAGTCGTTCAAAAATATATTTTTCATTTCCTTTAAGTTTACAGCCGACTTACCGGTACCCAAAGCAACACAATGCAAAGGTTCTTCGGCAATATAAACGGGAATATCAATATTTTTGTTTATAAGTTTTCCGAGTCCTCGAAGGGTTGCGCCTCCGCCGGATAAAACAATACCCGTTTCGTAAATATCAGCCGCCAATTCCGGAGGAGTTTTCTCCAAAACCGACTTAATTCCGTCAATTATCATTTCAAGACTTTCGGATATGGCTTCTCTTATTTCCGAAGAGCTTACGGTAACATTTCTCGGAAGTCCCGAAACGCTGTCACGGCCGTGAACCTCCATTGTAAGCTCGTCCTTCATCGGGCAAGCCGAGCCTATTTGAATTTTAACCTCCTCTGCGGTAATTGCGCCAAGGCTTAAGTTATATTTTCTTTTCATATACGAGATTATATCATCATCAAAGCTGTTTCCGGCAACTTTCACCGAGTTCGAAACAACAATTCCGCCAAGAGATATAACCGCAATTTCCGTAAGTCCTCCGCCGATATCAACTACCATTGAACCGATGGGACGACTTACCTCAATGCCCGAACCGATTGCAGCCGCCATAGGCTCTTCAATAAGGAATACTTCTTTTGCTCCTGCCGCAACGCCCGCATCACGCAAAGCCCTTTTTTCCACCTCTGTGACGCAAGCCGGGATTGCCATAACAACTCTCGGTCGGAAAAAAGAATTTTTGGTCGCCTTCTTTATAAATGCCTTAAACATAGATACTGTTGTGTCATAGTTTGCAATAACACCTTCTTTAACCGGGCACACAGCACACAAATTTTTATGCGTTCTTCCCAGCATCTCTTTAGCTTCCGCTCCGACAGCCGCCACAGAACCGTCATTTTCATTTATTGCCACAACGGTAGGCTCGTCAAGTATTATTTTGTCGTTCATACAAATTATCGTATTCGATGTCCCGATATCAATTCCAAGTTCCAATGCCATATTTATCACTCTTTCCTATATTTTTATAAAAGGGATATATCAAAATCCTCTTTTAATAATTTACAAATTTTTTGAACGGGCAATCCCACAATATTAAAGTAATCACCCTCTATTTTTTCGACAAACATCGAGCCTCTCAGTTGAATACCGTATGCGCCCGCTTTGTCCATAGGTTCTTTTGTTT
>CAZTEA010000003.1:0-20216 GCA_964612315.1 uncultured Oscillospiraceae bacterium
CTGTTACACGCATAGCCGCATAAACATAACTTCTTCCGGAAAGCGGATCACGGATAGCACCGCCGATACAAGTTGCGGCACCGCCGAAGGGTTCAATTTCGGTGGGGTGGTTATGCGTTTCGTTTTTAAAGAGGAGCAACCATTTTTCGCTTTTTCCCTCACATTCCACATCAATTTTAACGGTACAAGCGTTGATTTCTTCGGATTCGTCAAGACCGTCAAGCTTGCCTTGGGATTTTAAATATCTGGTTGCGATAGTTGCAATATCCATAAGATTTACAGGCTTTGTTCTGCCTAAATCCTTACGGGTTTTAATATATCTGTCATAAGCTTTCTGTAACAGTTCATCTTCAAAGGTTATTTTATCGATTGTTGTTAAGAAAGTTGTGTGACGGCAATGATCGGACCAATAAGTATCAATCATTTTGATTTCGGTAATGGTCGGGTCACGCTTTTCCGATAAGAAGTAGTTTTGACAGAACTTGATATCGTCAAAGTCCATAGCCAACGCATATTCGTCAATAAATCGGCGAAGAGCGTCATCGGAAAGATTGATAAATCCGTCCAAAGTTTTAACCGTTGTGGGGATTTCGTAGTCGGTTTTTAGGGTTTTTGCCGGTTCAAGACTTGCTTCCCTTGCTTCAACGGGATTTATAACATACTTTTTAACGGCTTCGATATCTTCTTGAGAAAGAGAACCCTTAAGAGCATAAATTCTTGCGGTTTTTACCAAAGGACGCTCTCCCTTTGAGATGAGCTGAATACATTCTGCCGCAGAAGCCGCTCTCTGGTCAAATTGACCGGGGAGATATTCGACTCCGAAAACAGTATATCCGTCAAGGGATAATTCTTCCGATACAGTATCGAGCTGTGGTTCGGAAAAAACAGTTTTCACGCAGTAATCGAAAAGCTCTTTATCGATATTTTCAATGTCATAGCGATTAAAAAGTCTTATTTCCTCAAGCCCTTTAATCATAAGAAGTGATGTAATGTCGGACTTAAGTGCTGCCGCTTCATTAGCGAGATGCGGCTTTTTTTCAACAAATATTCTGTATACCATTAGTTTTCCAGCCTTTCTGAGTCGGCACGAAGTGCCCTTTGTCCTATATCGTTTCTGTAGTATGCGTTTGCAAAGGATACTGTTTTAACTGTTTCGTATGCTTTGTCGATTGCATCTTTAAGCGTTGCGGCAGTTTCGGTAACGCCCAAAACTCGTCCGCCTGCCGTTAAGAGCTTGTCGTTCTCCAGCTTTGCTCCGGCAACATAGATGTTTTTATCTTTGGGCATTGAAATTTCAAATCCGCTGTCATATTTGTCGGGATAGCCATTTGAAGCCATAACAACGCAAGCCGCACAGCCGTCCATAAACGAAACCTCTGCTTGGTCTAAGGTTTGGTTGCTTATATGAAGCATAATATCCATAAGGTCACTTTTCAAAAGGGGAAGAACCACCTGTGTTTCGGGATCGCCGAACCGGCAGTTGTATTCAATAACCTTGGGCCCTTTTTCGGTCAGCATAAGCCCGAAATAAAGACAGCCGGAGAAAGGTCTGCCCTCTTTGTTCATAGCTTCCATGGTGGGAACAAAGATTGTTTCCATACATTCCTTTGCAATTTCCTCGGTGTAATAAGGGTTGGGAGCAATTGTTCCCATACCGCCCGTATTAAGGCCCTCGTCGTTATCCTTTGCACGCTTGTGATCCATAGAGGATACCATCGGGATAAGAGTTTTGCCGTCCGTAAATGAAAGAACGCTGACCTCCGGACCGGTTAAAAATTCTTCTATAACAATATTTTCACCGCTTGCTCCGAACACCTTGTCCTCCATTATGCGGCGAACGGCATCCTTTGCCTCTTCTCTTGTTTGGGCAATGATTACGCCTTTTCCGAGCGCCAATCCGTCAGCCTTGATAACTGTGGGAATGGGTGCTGTATCAAGATATTCGTAAGCTTTTTCGGGGTCTGAAAAAATTTCAAACTCCGCGGTGGGAATATTGTATTTTTTCATCAGGTTTTTTGAAAATGCCTTGCTTCCCTCAATAATTGCGGCGGCGGCGTTCGGACCAAAGGTCTTAACTCCCGCTTTGTTTAACGCATCAACCGCACCGAGAACCAACGGGTCATCGGGTGCAACAACCGCAAATTCGATTTGGTTTTCCACCGCAAACTTTGTTATTGTATCAATATCTTTTGCGCCGATCGGAACACAAATTGCATCGCTTGCAATACCGCCGTTGCCGGGCAGGGCATAAATCTCATCAACTTTTTGACTTTCCTTAAGTTTTTTGATAATGGCGTGTTCTCTTCCGCCACCGCCGACTACCATAATTTTCATAGGGTCAATCCTCCTTGTATTAGTGGTGGAAAAGGCGCATTTTTGTCATCGCCATTACCATATTGTGTTTGTTGCAGGCAGAAATAACATTGTCGTCACGAATAGAGCCGCCGGGCTGAGCCACATAGGAAACGCCGCTTTTTGCCGCTCTTTCGATATTATCCCCAAAGGGGAAGAACGCATCAGAGCCGAGGGCAACGCCGTGTATAGTGCTAAGATATGCATTTTGTTCTTCTTTTGTGAAAGGCTCGGGCTTTTCCGTAAACAAGGTCTGCCAAATGCCGTCTGCCAAAACATCTTCATCGTCATCGGAAATATAAATATCAATGGCGTTGTCACGGTCGGGTCTGCCGATTGTATCCAAGAAGGGTAAATTCAAAACCTTTTCGTGCTGGCGCAAATGCCAAATATCAGCTTTGTTTCCCGCAAGGCGAGTACAATGAATTCTTGACTGCTGACCGGCGCCGACACCGATGGCCTGACCGTCCTTTGCAAAACACACGGAATTGGATTGTGTATATTTAAGAGTTATAAGTGCGATTATAAGGTCACGCTTTGCTTCGTCGGGCAAATTTTTGTTGTCTGTTACAATATCGCAAAGAAGTTCTTCGTCAATTTTAAAGTTGTTTCTGCCCTGCTCGAAAGTAATGCCGAAAACTTGTTTGCATTCAATGGGATTAGGAACATAATTGGGGTCGATTTTTACGATATTGTATGTTCCCTTTCTTTTTTGCTTTAAAATCTCAAGCGCTGCGGGGTCATAATCCGGGGCAATAACGCCGTCGGAAACCTCACGCTTAATAAGCTTTGCCGTTGTTACATCACATTTATGGGAAAGTGCAATCCAATCGCCGAAAGAGCTCATTCGGTCTGTTCCTCTTGCTCTTGCATAGGCGGTTGCCAACATAGAATCGTCAAGCCCTTCGATATCGTCAACCCAGCAAGCCTTTTTCAAGGTTTCGCTCATTGGAATACCGACTGCAGCCGAAGTTGGGCTTACATGCTTGAAGGATGTTGCCGCAGGCATATTAAGTGCCGTTGAAAGTTCTTTGACAAGCTGCCAGCTGTTGAAAGCGTCAAGAAAATTTATGTATCCCGGCTTGCCGCAAAGAATTTCAATGGGGAGCGGGCTTTTGTCCGCCATATAAATTTTTGACGGCTTTTGATTGGGATTGCATCCGTATTTTAATTCAAATTCGTTCATTTGTGCTTCCTCCTATTTGTTTTTGTTTATAAGACGATTGGTCTCTTCGCCTGTTTTTAAATCTATGTAGCGAACATAGAGAGAAATTTTGTTTTGCTCGTTAAGGCTTGACCAAATTGTATTCGTGAAATCGTCAATATCGTTGGGAATTTCAACTCTTTCGGGCTCTCCGCAGAAAGTGGGAATCGGATTGCCGTCACAAATGTAGGTGTGAATGAAATGGCCGAGTCCGTTTACGGGAGAATATGAATAGTGGTAACGATTACAGCAAGTACCCTCAGCGTCCGCACTTTTTAAAATGCTCATTTCATATGTGAAATCGGGCTTGTCGAAAGTGAGCATAGCACTAATTCTGGGCGTGAAATTGGGAGCGTCGGGCTCAAATTCACGAGTGGTCAGCGCCTCGGCAAAGGTTTTGTCTTCTTTTAAGAAGTTGTAAATTGTATCCGTTTGGTCGCCGTTTGTGGCAATAAGCTTATTTTCGTAAACTTTAATCGGAGAATAAATTATAAGCGAAGGGTCTTCAACCTTTGACGGGTCAAAGGGGTGAATCATTACCTCGTTGCCGCTTTCCGTAAATATACGGTTACGGCTGTTGTCGCTTCTTCCCATAATAAAGTATGCAACAACCGCCTTAAGACCGTCTTTGCTTTTTCCGCAGATAATTCCTCTGCCGGCATAGGAGTTGTTTTTAAGCAAGTCCTCGATTTTGTTTATTTCGTATATATTCATATTTATCTCCTTATTTTTTCGACTTTGCAATTTTTTTGGCAACCATTTCCGTTGCACGGGGCAAAATTATCCATTCTGCATTTTGCATTACCCTTTTTTGCAAGGCTTGTGCCGTGTCATTTTTTAAGATTTTTACGGCTTTCTGCAAAATAATTTCGCCGCCGTCCGGGATTTCGTTAACATAGTGAACCGTTGCGCCGGTTACCTTAACACCGTAGGAAAGAGCCGCTTCGTGCACTTTAAGTCCGTAAAACCCTTCTCCGCAAAAGGAGGGAATCAGCGACGGGTGAACATTGATAATTCGCTTTTCGTATTTTTTTATGAAATTTTCGCTGAGGATGCTCATAAACCCCGCAAGAACAATAAAGTCAATATTTGCTTTTTCCAGGTGACCGATAATTTTTTCTTCAAACTCTTTTTGCGATTTGCATTCCTTTTTGGCAACCACAGCCGAGGGAATGTTGTTTTCTTTGGCACGAGTTAGAGCGTATGCGTCGCTTTTGCTCGAAATTACCAAGGAAATTTCTCCGCTTTTGATAATTTGACTTTTTTGCGCATCTATCAATGCCTGAAGATTTGTTCCGCCCCCGGAAACAAGGACGGCTATTTTTGTTTTTAGCATATTGTAACTTTGTCCTCCGACTTAACAATTTCGCCGATTATGTAAGCGTCCTCGCCGTTTGCCTTGAGAATTTCAAGAGCGGCGTCGGCGTCGCTTCGGTCTACAACAATGCTCATACCTACGCCCATATTAAAGGTGTTAAACATATCTCTTTCGGATATATTTCCGGCTTTTGCGATAAGGTCAAAAATAGGAAGAACCTTAATTGCGCTACGGTTAATTTTAGCACCGAAGCCGTCGGGAAGACTTCTGGGGATATTTTCGTAAAATCCGCCGCCGGTTATATGGGATACTGCTTTTACGGTAATCTTTTCAAAAAGGGCAAGCATAGGCTTAACATAAATTTTTGTGGGAGTTAAAAGTGTTTCCAAAACGGATTTCCCGTTAAGCTCTTGAACCGGTGATTTAATATCCTTGTTTTCAATATCGAAAACTTTTCTCACAAGAGAAAATCCGTTGGAGTGAACACCGGAGGAGGGAAGAGCGATTATAACATCGCCTTCTTTTGTTGTTGAATTATCCAGAACCTTGGATTTATCAACAACACCGACAGAAAAACCTGCCAAATCGTATTCGTCTACGGGATAAAAACCGGGCATTTCTGCGGTTTCACCGCCTATTAAAGCACAACCGGACTGAACACAGCCCTCGGCAATTCCGGAGACAATGTCCGCAATTTTTTCGGGAACATTTTTTCCGCAAGCAATATAGTCAAGGAAGAATAAGGGCTTGGCTCCGCAGCAAATAATATCGTTTACGCACATAGCGACACAGTCGATGCCAACCGTGTTGTGAGTATCGGATAAGAATGCGAGCTTAAGTTTTGTACCGACGCCGTCTGTTCCGCTTACCAAAACGGGCTTTTCAATGCCGGTCATATCAAGTTCGAAAAGACCTCCGAAACCGCCAATGTCGGTGGTTTTGCCGCCCACCATGGTCTTTGCAATGTGCTGTTTCATCAGCTCAACGGCACGATACCCCGCCGTTATGTCAACTCCTGCCGCTGCGTAGCTTTCACTGTAACTTTTCATAATTGAATATCCTTTCTGTTTTCTGTTCGTATATTATGGAACGCTTTGCGTTCGTTTTTACTCTTTTCCTGTCCAGCAATATGTGCACAGTTTGCAAGGCTCGAGACCTATTGCCTCGATAACTCCTTCAAGGGACTGAAATTCCAAAGACGAAAAATTAAATTTTTCGCAAATGGTTTTTCGAAGCTGTTTGCCCCGCTCGGTTTTTGAATTGCTGTATTCGTCTATATATTTAAGACCTTCCTCACCCTCAAGCTCCACAATCGTCCGTCTTGCAATAAGCTCCATTTCGTCCGTTGCCCTTGTGAAGTTAAGATATTTACAGCTATACATAATGGGCGGACAAGCCGAACGCATATGGACGGAGGAGGCACCGTTTTCGTAAAGAAAATCCACCGTTTCCTTAAGCTGTGTTCCTCTTACTATCGAGTCGTCCACAAAGAGGAGGTTTTTGTCTGCAATAAGGTCGTTTATGGGAATTTGCTTCATTTTGGCAATCTTGCTTCTGTCTGTTTGTTTGGCAGGCGTAAAGCTTTTCTGCCAAGTGGGAGTATATTTTATAAAAGGCCGAGCAAAGGGTATGTGGCTTTGGTTGGCGTAGCCGATAGCATGGGGAGTTCCCGAATCGGGGATACCACAGGCAAAATCAATACCGTCCATAAGTCCCGCTGCTTTGTCGTTTTGTGCCATAATTTCACCGTTGCGGTATCTCATAACTTCAACATTGACCTTTTCATAGTTGGAGGTGGGATAGCCGTAATACGACCAAAGAAAAGCGCAAATACGCATTTCCTTGCCGGGGGGATTGAGTACGGTTAAGCTGTCTGCTGTAAGCTCCACAATCTCACCGGGACCCAGCTCCTTTTCGTCGTTGTATCCAAGCTTTTTGTAAGCAAAATCCTCAAACGAAACGCAGTACCCGTCTTCATTTTTGCCGATTAACACGGGAAGTCTGCCAAGCCTGTCTCGGGCGGCGATGATTGCTCCGTCGTTTTTTAAGATAAGAATCGAAGCGGTGCCGTCGATAACTTCCTGGGCAAATTTAATTCCCTCAACGAAGCTGTCCTTTTGGTTAATAAGTGAGGCAATAAGCTCGGTGGAATTAACCTTTCCGCCGGTCATAACGCCGAAGTGACCGCCGTTTGTCAGTAGATATTTTTCTATAAGCTCATCTGCGTTGTTCACAACTCCGATGGTACTTATGGCATATGTACCGATGTTCGAAAGAATAAGCAACGGCTGCGGGTCGCTGTCGCTTATACAGCCGATTGCGCTGCAACCGTGCATTTCTTCAAAAATGTGTTCGAACTTAGTACGAAACGGCGAGTTTTCTATATTGTGAATATCTCTTTGGAGTCCCGTTTCCTTGTTGTAGGCTGCCATACCGCCTCGTCTTGTTCCCAAATGAGAATGATAGTCTGTTCCGAAAAATACATCGGAAATTGCGTCGTGCTTGCTGACTGTTCCGAAAAATCCTCCCATATTGCACCTCCGTTTTTCTTTTCCGTCTTATTTGTTGAATTTTTCTTCTATTGCTTTATTTTTTTCAAGAACCTTGTTCTTTGCTGTCAATCTTGCGTCTTGAAGTTTTTGCATAAGAGCGGCATCGTTTACCGCCAAAATCTGGATACAAAGCAGAGCGGCATTAACTGCTCCGTTTATGCCGACTGTTGCAACGGGAATGCCGGGGGGCATCTGAACAGTTGACAAAAGAGCGTCAACACCGTCAAGACTTGCCGATTTAACCGGAATTCCGATTACGGGCAAGGTTGTGTTTGCCGCAATGGCTCCGGCAAGGTGAGCTGCCATTCCTGCCGCCGCAATAATTGCGCCAAAGTTGTTTTCGATTGCAGATGAAGAGAAAGCTTTTGCCTCTTCGGGAGTCCTGTGTGCCGAGAATACATGAACCTCATAAGGAACGCCGTATTCGCAAAGTGTGTTTATTGCCTTTTCGACTACAGGCAAATCGCTGTCAGAACCCATAATAATACCGATTTTTTTCATACCGTTATCCTCCGTATATAATTTTAAAAACAAAAAAGGGCGGACAAATCCCTGAAAGGATAAGTCTGCCCAGACGGTCGGCTGTAATATTCCCCTTGCTCCCTTGCGGTTTTCCGCTGTTTCCGTCAGTAACAAAGGGCTTCAAACGCTGAATAAGGTCAGGTTTTTCCGCTTAATATATTATAGAAAGAACAGACCGTTATTTCCTACAATAATTATATCAGTAAACAGGGGTCTTTGTCAAGGGAATTTTGTCATAAAAACAAGAAATAAAGGGAGAGAAAATATGATGATTTTAACAAGTGCCTTGCCCTTGCAATTAAAACGAATATATGGTAAAATCTATAGTAAGTATAAATTACGGGAGATTTTTATGAAAGCGTATTACGATTCAAGAAACTTAACTTACAAAATACCGTTCGGAGCGGTTAAAACCGAAGAAACGGTGAAATTTTTCATAGAGTGCGAAGGGGCCGACACGGCGTTTGTTCGCTTGTGGCAAGATGAGGCGGAAATTCTTGTGCCGATGGAAAAAGCCGTAAACGGTTTTAAGGCGGAGGTAAAAATGCCGTCTGTGCCGAAGCTTATTTGGTATCATTTTGTATTCGATACGCCCGAGGGTAGAAAATATTATTACAAAGACGGAAATTGCGGCACAGGAAGGCTAAGCGGGGAGTCCTTCGGGTCATCTTATCAATTGACGGTTTACCGCAAGGATTTCGCCACTCCTAATTGGTTTAAACATGGGATTATGTATCAAATCTTTCCGGACAGGTTTTATTGTTCCGAGAAGCTGCCGAAAAAGCGGGAGGAATATATTTTACATGAAGATTGGTACGAGCCTTTTGCTTTTCAAAAGCATCCCTTTGAAAACGGCCCTGCCTGCAATGATTTTTACGGAGGGAATTTACGGGGAATTACGGAAAAGCTTCCCTATCTAAAAGAACTTGGCATAAGCATAATTTATTTAAATCCTATATTTGACGCTTATTCCAACCATAAGTACGATACGGCGGATTATACGAAAATTGACCCTATGTTCGGCACGGAAGCGGATTTTGAAAATCTTTGCGAAAGTGCGGAAAAAATGGGAATTCGCATAATCCTTGACGGCGTTTTTTCACATACGGGAAGTGACAGCGTTTATTTTAACAAATATGGAAATTATGGAGAAAGCGTAGGTGCTTACCGAGACGAAAACTCTCCGTATCGGAGGTGGTATAACATACAGGAGGACGGAACATATGACAGCTGGTGGGGCTGCACCAATCTTCCTAACATAAATGAGACGGAGCCGACATATTTAGACCATATTTTAAGGGGCAAGGATGCTATAATAAAGAAGTGGTTAAGATTGGGCGGCAGCGGATGGCGGCTCGATGTTGCCGATGAGCTTCCGGACAGTTTTATAAAAATTTTAAGAAAGGAGGCAAAGTCCGAAAAAAAAGACAGCGTTATAATAGGCGAGGTTTGGGAAGATGCTTCCAACAAAGTCAGTTACGGCAAGGAGAGAGAATATCTTGGCGGAGACGAGTTGGACAGCGTTATGAACTATCCGTTCAAGGACAGTATGATTAACTTTATTATGGGGAATACGGATGCCGAAACTTTCTGCAACGACATTATGCAGATTGCGGAAAATTACCCTCGTCATGTTTTATACAGCCTTATGAATATTGCCGGAACTCACGATACGGCGAGAATTAAAACCGTTTTGGGCGGGCAAAGTATAACCGAAGATATGAGCGATAGGGAAAAATGGTTTTTTTCTCTGTGCGGAAGAGAGGAGACCCTTGCTATCGAGCGGGTTAAGCTTATGGCGTTTATGCAAATGACATTTGTGGGCGTTCCTTGTATTTATTACGGTGACGAAATCGGAATGGAGGGCTTTGCCGACCCGTATAACCGTAAACCTTACACATGGCGGAAAATCAATCCAGAGCTTTTGGAATTTTACAAAACCCTTACCGCTTTCAGAAACGAAAACACCTTTATGCAGACAGGCGCATTTAAGCCTCTTTATGCAAAAGGAAGCGTTTTTGTGTATTCCAGAGAAATTTCGGGCGGTATTGATGTATTCGGCGAAAAGGGGAAAGACGGCATTGCCGTGTTTGCGGTAAACTGCGGCACTCGGGAAGAAACCGTTGTGCTTGAAAATTTAAGCAAGGAGGAAGCGGCGGCTCTCAAAAACAACCCCGAATTGGTAATTCCGCCCGTAAAATCGCTGATTTTTAGAGGAAAATAACAAAATATACCATTTTATTTTGGTAAACATTTTCATAGACAAAAGGATAAAATCGTGATAAAATGTATATAGTGGTGAAAATATACTATTTTTTGCGTAGGAAAATATGATTTTTTTAACAGATTAACCAAATGGAGGCAAAAACAGATGACAAAGACAACAAAGCAACCGAAAAAGACAAATTTTGTATCGGAGCCTCTTATGTACCTTTTCAACAAGGGCAAGCATTTTAATTTATATAAAATGCTGGGCGCTCATAAAGATAAACAGGGAAGAAAAAGCGGTTATCGTTTTGCGGTCTGGGCACCAAATGCCAAAAGTGTTTCCGTTGTGTGCGACTCTAACGGATGGGCGGGGGATGCAAATCCCATGACCTTTTATCCCGACCACGGTATTTGGGAAACTTTTATTGAAGGAATTAAAGCGGGAGAGGTTTATAAATTCCTTATTGAAACAAGAAACGGCGAATTGCTCTACAAGGCGGACCCGATGGCGTTTATGAGCGAGGTGAGACCGTCAACGGCGTCGATTACAGCTGACATTTCATATAAGTGGAATGACGAAAAGTGGCTTGAAAAGCGCAGTAACACAGCGCCGTATAACAAGGCGCTTAACATATATGAAATGCATTTTGGATCGTGGAAAACCCATGAGGACGGAAGCTTTCTGACCTATCGGGAAATGGCTGACGAGCTTATCCCATATGTTAAGAAGCAGGGCTACACTCATATTGAGCTTATGCCGCTGGCAGAGTTCCCCTTTGACGGCTCGTGGGGGTATCAGGTGACGGGTTATTACAGCGCTACCAGTCGTTTCGGACATCCGACAGATTTAAAATATTTTATAGATAGGTGCCACACAGAGGGACTTGGGGTGATTATGGACTGGGTTCCGGCACATTTTCCTCGTGATAGCCACGGGCTTGCGAGGTTTGATGGAAGCTGCCTTTATGAGCATCCGGACAGCAGACGGGGCGAGCATAAGGAATGGGGAACTTTGGTGTTCGACTGGACGAAAACCGAGGTACATTCGTTCTTGATTTCCAACGCAATTTTTTGGCTGGAGGAATATCATTTCGATGGGCTTCGTGTCGATGCCGTGTCCAGTATGCTGTATTTGGATTATAATCGTAACGGGGATTGGCTTCCCAATAAGTACGGAGGCAAAGAAAATCTGGAGGCAATTGAATTTTTGCAGACTCTTAATCAAGAGGTTTTCGAGCGTTTCCCGAATGTGCTTATGATTGCGGAGGAATCCACGGCGTGGGGCGGCGTTACAAAGCCGGTGCACGAGGGCGGATTGGGCTTTAATTTTAAATGGAATATGGGTTGGATGAACGATATTTTAAGATATATGTCCATGGATCCGTATTTCAGAGGGTCAAATCACAATCTTTTAACCTTTTCGATGATGTATGCTTATGCGGAAAATTATATTCTTCCCTTATCTCACGATGAGGTAGTTCACGGCAAGAAGTCGCTTATCGATAAAATGTACGGTGATTATGAACAGAAATTTAAGAGTCTGAGACTTTTATACACCTTTATGTATGCGCATCCGGGAAAGAAAATGTTCTTTATGGGAGATGAGTTTGCGCAGTTCATAGAGTGGCGGTTTGCCGAAGGGCTTGATTGGCATCTTTTGGACTATGACAGGCACAAGCAAATGCTAAGCTTTACAAAAGACCTAAATAAATTTTATTCTTCTCATAAATCTTTTTATGAAAATGACAGCGATTGGGACGGCTTTAAGTGGATAAATGCCGAGGACGGGGAACACAGCACCATAAGCTTTATGCGAATAAGCAGAAGCGGAAGAGAAAAAATTATTGCGGTGATGAATTTTGCGGCGGTTAGCCACAAAAATTATTGCATCGGCGTTCCTGCCGCAGGGGAGTATGAGATTATGCTTTCCACCGAGAATGAAAAATACGGCGGAGACGGAAACTATCAAGAAACATATAAGGCGAAAAAAGGAAAAACAGGCGACTTTGATTATTATATCGAAGCAGACCTTCCTGCTCTTTCTTCCATGTACCTTAGGAAAAAAGCTGTAAAGCGCAAAATCAGCAAATAAACTTAATTTTTCAGGAGGGCTTTATAATGAATTCAAAAGAATGTGTGGCAATGATACTTGCCGGTGGACAGGGAAGCCGTTTGGGGGCGTTGACTCAGAATATTGCGAAACCGGCTGTGCCTTTCGGCGGTAAATACCGTATTATAGATTTTCCTTTGAGCAATTGCAGTCATTCGGGTATTGATACTGTCGGCGTTTTGACACAGTATCAGCCGTTGGAGCTTAATACTTATATAGGAAGCGGCAGACCTTGGGGTTTGGACCGCAGACGAGGCGGTGTATATGTTCTTCCACCTTATGTATCTGCCGAGAAGGGCGAATGGTATAAGGGAACGGCAAATGCAATTTACCAAAATATCGGATTTATAAGTCAGTTTAACCCGGAATATGTCGTAATTCTTTCGGGTGACCATATCTACAAAATGGATTATTCCGCTATGATAAAAGCCCATAAGGCTGCCGGAGCGGACGCAACGATTGCGGTTATTGAGGTGCCGTGGGCAGAGGCTTCCAGATTCGGAATTATGAATACCGATGAAGAAATGAATGTGGTGGAGTTTGAAGAGAAGCCTGAAAATCCCAAAAGTAATCTTGCGTCTATGGGGGTTTATGTTTTCAGCTGGGGGCCGCTTAAGAAATACTTGATTGCCGATGAAAACGATTCCGATTCCGATAACGATTTCGGGAAAAATATTATCCCTCAGATGCTTGCAAGTGGACTTAAGCTTTTGGCGTATCGATTTGACGGATATTGGAAAGATGTCGGAACAATTCAGAGCCTTTGGGAAGCCAATATGGAGCTTTTGGACGAAAATCCACAGTTTATTTTGGACGACAGCGATTGGAAAATTTACAGCAAAAACCCGGCGCTTCCGCCTCATTATGTTTCCGAAACCGCCAAGGTTTCAAACAGTTATATTACGGAGGGCTGTGAAATAAGCGGAACAATAGAGCATTCGATTATTTCCGAGGGTGTAACCGTCGAAGAGGGAGCAATTATCCGTGATTCCGTTATTTTCGGCGGTGTTCACATAGGAAAGAATGCGGTGATAGACAAATCGGTTATCGGCGCAAATACTTATATTTCGCCTTCGGCAAAAATCGGCTGTGACGATGATGACGCAAGCGACAAGTATATAAACAAGAAAATCTGCAGCGATAATATAACCCTGATAGGGCCGAATGTGGTTATTGACGAAAAGGTTAAAATCAAGAACGGCTCCATGGTGGTTAAAAATGTTATGAACAGCGTGGATATTCCTGCAGGCAAAAACCAAAAAGTGGAAACGGCTTAAGGAAAGGGAGGAAAAAGAAAATGCAAAACAATATTATGGGTCTGATTTTTTCCGAAAATCCGGAAGCAAATTTAGGCGATTTAACCAACAAAAGAGCTCTTGCCGCCGTTCCTGTTGGCGGACGATACAGAATTATTGATTTCGTATTGTCAAATATGGTCAATTCGGGTATAATAAATGTAGGTATAACCACTACTGCCAGAACGCAGTCTCTTACCGACCATTTAAGAACGGGGAAGGACTGGGATATGGACAGAAAAGGGAACGGACTTTTCTTGCTTCCGTATTATGACAGCGATCCAAATGCCGAGACGGGCGGAGTAAGCAATGTGTTCAATGCGTTCGGCTATTTGCAAAGAGCAAAGCAGGAATATGTTGTGGTAAGTGATTGCAATACAATTTACAATATAACATATGATGATGTTATGGCTTTCCACGCAAAAAAGAATGCGGATATCACCGTGGTTTATACCTCGGCGGGCAAGCTTGAACAAAAAGAACTTAAGCGACATATTCTTTTGGACACAGACGAGGACGGAAGACTTACGGATATGCAGATTTATCCCACAACGCAAAAGTCGGAAAATTCCTATATGCACACATTCCTTATCAAAAAGTCGTTGCTTATGGAGCTTGTGGGAGATTGTGTAGCTCACGGGAAGCAAATCCTGTCCAGGGATTTATTGCTGGCAAATATCAATCGTCTTAAAATTTTCGGCTACAAATTCGAAGGCTATAAAAACAAAATCGACAGTATTCAGTCTTATTACAATTTCAACAGAGATTTGTTGAAAAAAGATGTCAGAGATGAGTTGTTCGGCACGATTGACGATAATAAAATTTTTACCAAAATTAAGGATATGGTTCCCACAAGATATGGAAGAGGAGCAAGTGTTTCCAATTCGTTCATAGCGGACGGCTGTGTTATTGAGGGAACGGTTAAAAACAGTATTATTTTCCGAGGCGTAACAATCGGTGCGGGAGCGACCGTTGAAAATTCGATTATTATGCAAAATTCACAGATATTTGAAAATTGTCTTGTGGAGAATGCCATTTTCGATAAGGAAGTTGTTTTAAAGAAGGGCAAAAAGCTGATAGGACAGGAAACTTATCCGGTTGTTATAGGCAAAAGAGTTATTGTTTAGGGAGAATTTGCTATGAAAATACTTATGGTATCATCAGAGGTTGCGCCCTTTGCCAAAAGCGGCGGTTTGGGCGATGTTTTGGGAGCGCTTCCGCAGGCACTTGTTAAAGAGGGGCACGAAGTTGCGGTTGTTATGCCGAAATACGGCTGTATTAAAGAAGAATTTATTAAAAGTATGGATTACAAATTTTTTATCTATGTACCTCTCGGTTGGCGCAATAAATATTGCGGTGTTTTTGAGCTTGTCAGAAACGGAGTTAAATATTATTTTATAGATAATGAATATTATTTCGGAGATGCGTATCTCTACAAATGGAATGATTTGGAGCGTTTTGCCTTTTTTGATAAGGCGGCGATGGAAATTTTAAAGGGTATTGATTTTCGCCCGGATATTGTTCATTGTCACGATTGGCAAACGGGGATGATTCCCGTTATATTAGACGCTTATTACAAGCAGGATGAGTTTTACTCGCAGATTAAAACCGTGTTTACCATTCATAATCTTAAATATCAGGGAATATACGGTATTGATGCGGTTTCGGATTTCTTTTCCGTAAACAATGGGTATTTTAGCAATGATAAATTGGAATTTCACGGTTGTGCCAATTTGCTTAAAGCAGGCTTGGTTTACTCAAATTATATAACAACCGTAAGTCCGACTTATGCGGAAGAAATTAAAACTCCCATAGGTGGCGAGGGCCTTGACGGGCTTTTGCGGGCGAGGGAAAATTCTCTGTGCGGAATTGTAAACGGCATTGATTACGACGAATACAATCCACGCCGAGACGAGCTTATTTTTGAAAAGTATAATTTGAATAATTTTGCAAACGGCAAAAAACAGAATAAAATTAAGCTTCAAGAGCAGCTTGGATTGCCGCAGGACGGCGAAAAAGTTATGATAGGTATTGTTTCAAGGCTTGTTGACCAAAAGGGTCTCGATGTTGTTGCGGAGGCGATGGATTCTCTTTTGAGTATGGACATTCAGCTGGTTGTGGTGGGCACCGGTGAAGAAAAGTATGAGAATATGTTCCGTCATTATGCTTGGTGCAATCCGGAAAAAATGTCGGCAAACATTATGTTCTCCAACGAGCTTGCGCATAAGGTTTATGCAGCCTGTGATTTATTCTTAATGCCGTCTATGTTTGAACCCTGCGGATTGGGTCAGCTTATTGCAATGGCTTACGGAACTGTCCCGATTGTTCGAGAAACAGGAGGACTTAAGGACACGGTTGTTTCTTTCAACGAATTTACGGGAGAGGGCAACGGCTTCAGCTTTGCGCCCTATTTCGCACATGATATGATGTTTACCGTGCGCCGTGCCGTTGAGTTTTTCTCGCAGAAAGAGTTGTGGAACAAGTTGGTTCGCCGCTGTATGAAAGAGAACTTTTCGTGGGGCGAGTCGGCAAAGAACTATGTTTCAATATACGAAAGTCTTATGCAGTAGGAATAAAATTAAAGAGCGGCAGCAGAGATTCTCTGCTGCTGCATTGCCTTAAAATGTGGAATTTATCCCTTTTGGGTTAATATAAAAGGAAAGGTTGGAAATTATGGCAAAGAAAATGACAAAAGCGGAGTACAATGCTCAAAAAGAGCAAATAAAGAAAGCAATTGCCGGAAAGCTCCGCAGATATTATGCGAAAACTGTGGAAACCGCAACGCCGGCGCAGATATACAAAGCGTGTGCCACAACGGTTAAGGATACCATTATGGAGCAATGGGCGACCTCCCGTGATATGCTGGAAAAGGGTAGCCAAAAGGAGCTTTATTATTTATCCTTTGAGTTCCTTATGGGTCGAGCTTTGGGCAATAACCTTATAAACATTATGCAGATGGATGTTTACCGTGACGCTCTTAAAGAATGCGGTCTTGATTTATCCGAAATTGAAGAAGTGGAAAATGATGCAGGCTTGGGTAACGGCGGTTTAGGAAGACTTGCCGCTTGCTTTTTGGACTCTCTCTCCACTTTGGAACTTCCCGCTTTCGGCTGCGGTATTCGTTATGAGTACGGTCTTTTCCGTCAGAAAATTGTAGACGGCTACCAAACGGAAATGCCTGACCCGTGGCTTGAAGACGGAAATGTTTGGGAGGTTGAACGCCCGGAGGAC
Source organism: uncultured Oscillospiraceae bacterium (assembly GCA_964612315.1). Classification (GTDB taxonomy): domain Bacteria; phylum Bacillota; class Clostridia; order Monoglobales; family Monoglobaceae; genus SIG454. Next base: position 16,793 of record CAZTEA010000003.1, read on the forward strand.
CAGGTTGAGGTACATTACAACGGTAAAATAGAGGAATATTTCGAAGACGGAAAAATGAAATTCCGTCATACCGATTACAATACGGTTATCGGTATGCCTTATGATATGCCGATTTCGGGTTATAATTCAAAGCTTGTGAATACATTAAGACTTTGGAAGGCTCGCTCTCCTCAGGTTATCAATATGAACGAGTTTAATCGTGGCGATTACGCAATGGCAATGAAGGATAAGGAACTTGCCGAGGTTGTTTCAAAGATTTTGTATCCCGAGGATAATCATTACGAGGGCAAACTTTTAAGATTGAAACAGCAGTATTTCTTTGTTTCGGCAACCATTCAATGGATTTTGAAGAAGCAAAAGCGACGTGGACATTCCTTATATGAGCTTCCGAATTATGTTCAAATTCATATAAACGATACCCATCCAACGCTTGCGATTCCCGAGCTTATGCGTATTCTTATGGACGAAGAAGGATTTGGCTGGGATGAAGCGTGGGAGGTTGTTACAAAGACATTTGCATACACCAACCATACAATTCTTACGGAAGCTCTTGAAAGATGGCCTGTTTCGATGTTTGAGACCTTGCTTCCGAGAATCATTCAGATTGTTCGTGAAATTGACCGTCGTCAAAGAGAAAATCTTAGAAATGCTTTCGGTGATGACCAAGGAAAAATCGAATATATGTCTGTTATTACGGGCGGAAATGTTAATATGGCAAATATGTGTATGACGGCGTGTCACAGCATAAACGGTGTTGCCGCATTGCATACTGAAATTCTTAAAAAGGAAACTTTTAAAGATTACTACAGCATTTATCCTGATAAGTTTAAAAATGTTACCAACGGAGTAACGCCGAGAAGATGGCTTTACAAGGCAAATCCCGAGCTTTCCAAGCTTATTTGCGATTCTATTGGGGACAGCTGGATTAAAAAAGCGGAAAATCTTGAAAAGCTTGTTCCTTTTGCAGATGACAAGGCGTTTTGCGAAAAGTTTGACAAAATCAAAAAGGATAATAAGATACTTCTCGCAAAGTATATTAAGGAGCATAACGGCATTACGGTTGACCCGGATTCGCTTTTTGATGTTCAAATAAAAAGACTTCATGAATATAAGCGTCAGCTTTTGAAGGTTATGCACATTATTTATCGCTATAAAATGATTACGGAAAATCCGTCGCAGGCTTCAATGCTTCCGGAAACCTTTATTTTCGGAGCGAAAGCGGCGCCGGGCTATCATGCGGCGAAGCTTATTATCAAGCTCATTAACAATGTGGCTCAGGTGGTTAACAACGACCCGAGAACAAAGGATATTTTAAAGGTTGTATTTATTGAAAACTACAGCGTTTCAACTGCCGAAAAAATTGTTGCGGCGGCAAACCTTTCCGAGCAAATTTCAACCGCCAGCAAAGAGGCTTCAGGCACAGGAAATATGAAGCTTATGCTTAACGGTGCGCTGACAATCGGTACTATGGACGGCGCAAATGTTGAGATTGCGGAAAGAGTGGGAATGGATAACATATACATCTTCGGGCTTTCTTCGGATGAAGTTCTCTCAATTTATGCTTCGGGTCACAGTCCCAGCCCCGAAATTTATTCGGGTAATATGGTGATTAAGGGCATTGTTGATTCCTTGATAGACGGAACTTTCTCCAAAGACAAGCAGAATTTGTTTAATGATATTTATCAGGAGCTTGTTTTCGGCAGAGGAAATTTTGCGGACCAATATTTGCTTCTTCGTGACTTTGAGTCATATCTTGATGCAAGCCATAAGGTGGCAAAAGAGTTCGTTCAACCTGAACTTTGGAACAAAAAGGCGGTTATAAATGTGGCAAAGGGAGGATTTTTCTCCTCAGACCGTTCTATTTCGGATTACAACGAAAGAATTTGGCATTTAAAATAAAATAACAGATATCCCGAAGAGATTTTCCTCTTCGGGATATTTCTTTAAAATACCGATATTTATTTGTTAATGCCGAAAAATTTTATTGCATTATTCGTGGTGATTTCGGCAACTTCTTCATAAGATAATCCTTTAACCTCGGCAATTTTTTCCGCCATACGAAAGACATATCCGCTGTGATTTCTTTGCCCTCTGTATGGCTCGGGCGCCATATAGGGACAATCTGTTTCAATCATAAGGCGGTCGGTCGGAATAACTTTCAGAGCCTCTATGGCACGCCGTGCATTTTTAAAAGTTATTACTCCGGTAAAGGAAATGTAAAGACCCATTTTTAAAAATTCTTTTGCGGTTTCGGCGCTTCCCGAAAAACAATGGACAACACCGTTTGAGATTTTGCAATCCTTTAAAATACGCATACAGTCGCCGTGGGATTCTCTGTCGTGAATAATTACCGGCAAATTCAGTTCCTTGGCAAGCTCCAATTGAGGATAAAGCCACTTTTTCTGCTTGGCAGGTGTGGTGTCGTCGTAGTGATAGTCAAGACCGATTTCTCCGATTGCAACAACTTTTTTATGTTGAGCAAGCTTTCTTAAAGTGTCAATATCCTTTTCGGTCATATTTTTAACATCGCTTGGGTGAACCCCGACGGAGGCGTAAACAAAATCAAAATTTTCTGCCAACGCAATGCTCGTTTTGGAGCTTTCGATGTTTGAGGCAATGTTGTTAATGTATCCGACACCGTTTTTATGTGCGGAAGCGATGATTTCAAAGCGGTCGTCATCAAACTGAGTATCGTCATAGTGTGCATGGGAATCGTAAAGCATAGTTAGTCCTCGTTTCTGTATAATAAATTATAAAGGGTGGGGGAAAAGTTAAATTCTCGCATAAGCTTTTCTGCCTCCAGTCTTGACTGTTCACGATTTTGCGATGGTATTGAGGATTTGACCGCACGAATTAAGATGTTTTTCGGCGAATGTGCCATATCGACAAATTCCATTATTTGCACACGGTATCCCATGGCGGTAAGAAGATTTCCTCGGATAGCGTCGGTTGCCAGAGCGGAAAAGCGCTCTTTGATTATTCCGTATTCGGAAAGAATGCTGAAATTTTCGGAATGTATTTGCCCGTTTAATTCGTGCTGGCAGCAAGGAACGGACAAAATAATGCCGCAGTTCCATTTGACCGCATTATAGAGGGCAAAATCCGTTGCGGTATCGCAGGCGTGGAGAGTGATAACCATATCAACCTTGCCCGCAAATTCATAAGTCCCGATATCTCCGGCTTCAAAGTGAAGCTTTTCATATCCGTATTTTTCGGCAAGCCTGTTACAGTTTTCTATAACATCTTCTTTAAGATCAAGTCCGATAATTTCGGCATCAATCCCTTTAATATTCACCAAATAATGATAAAGAATAAATGTAAGATAGGATTTTCCGCAGCCGAAATCCAAAACGGTCATCTTATTTTTATCGCCGATAACATCGATTATCAGTTCGGTAAATCGGTATATCTGCTTATAGTTATC
>CAZTEA010000004.1:0-20090 GCA_964612315.1 uncultured Oscillospiraceae bacterium
ACAGATGTGATTTGGGAAAATGTTGACTATATGTTTGTTGATATGCCTCCCGGAACCGGCGATGTGCCCCTGACCGTGTTTCAATCACTTCCCGTTGACGGAATTATTATTGTAACCTCTCCGCAGGAGCTTGTTTCAATGATTGTTGAAAAAGCGGTTAATATGGCAAATATGATGAACATTCCAATAATCGGAATTGTTGAAAATATGAGCTGGGTAAACTGTCCCGACTGCGGCAAGCAAATTAAAATTTTCGGAGAAAGCAAAACGAACGAGGTGGCGAAAAAATTCGACCTTCCTCTTCTTGCTCAAATTCCCTTTGAGTCGAAAATTGCATCTCTTTGCGACAAAGGCGAAATGGAAAGCGTAGAAAACAACCCCATTGCCGACGCAATCGATAGAATTCTTAGCATATAGAAGTCAATATTCTGAAAAAAGAGAGCAAATTTTCCTGTAGAAATTTTGCTCTTTTATGTTATAATTACAGTAAATCAACAAATTTAAAAGCACAGGTGATATGTAATGAGCGTAAAATCTTCATATAATTTAGGTATAATCGGTTTCGGCGGTATGGCAAGTAACCACTTTAAGCAGCTTTCGAAAGGTAACACAAAGGTAAAAATCAAAGGAGTTTTTGATATTGACAAGAGCCGCCTTGACCTTGCCGAGGGAAAAGGGCTTGTGGCATACGAAAGTCGAGAAGCTCTCCTTTCCGACCCTGAAATTGACATTGTTTTGGTTGCGGCAACCAACGAAGTGCATAAAGAAATTTCAATCGACGCTCTGCGACACGGCAAAAATGTTCTTTGCGAAAAGCCCGTTACAATGACCTCAGATGAATTGATTGAAATTATGAATGTGGCAGAGGAAACAGGTATGGTTTTCACTATTGACCAAAACCGCAGAACCAACAAAGATTTCGTTTTAATGCGGCGATGTTTGGAAAAAGGGCTTATCGGCAAGCCCTACATAATCGAATCCCGTGTTGAGGGTTCTCGAGGCGTGCCTGCGGGCTGGAGAACAAAAAAAACACAAGGCGGCGGAATGATGCTGGATTGGGGTGTGCATTTAATTGACCAAATTATGTATATGTATCCCGAAAAGGTTATAAATATATTCTGTAAGATGTATAGCATAAATTACCCCGAAGTTGACGATAACTTCCGCCTTACAATGACTTTTGAAAGCGGACTTACCGCACATATCGAGGTTTCCACCAATAATTTTATTTCTCACCCACGATGGTATGTTTTGGGCACGGAGGGAACTCTTCAAATCGACGATTGGGCGTGTAACGGAAAAATTGTCCGCTGTCTTGAAAGAGAAGACACTTGGAGTTCGGAAATCAAGGAGGTTAAAGCCGGCCCAACAAAGACTATGGCGCCAAGATCTCCCGAAACCGTAGAGGTTATGCCTCTTTCCGAACCGGACGATGTAATCGACAATCTTGATGCGGTTTATAATCAATTAACTGACGCCATGGAGGGCATTGCCGAGCTTAAGATACAGCCAAAACAGGCTCTTCGTGTGGTTAAAGTGATGGAAGCGTGCTTTAAATCGGCACAAACAAACACAGCTCTTAATGTTAATATATAAAAAATAAAGGTACGGCATTTTGCCGTACCTTTATTTTTATATTCCTGCTTTTAATGCATCGACTTTATCAAGTCTTTCCCACGGAAGCTCAATATCCTCTCTTCCGAAGTGACCGTATGCCGCTGTCTGTTTATATATCGGCTGTCTTAAATTCAAAGTTTCGATTATTCCGCTGGGGCTTAAATCAAAATTTTTGTAAACGAGCTCAACCAACCTTTCTTCCGTAACCTTTCCCGTTCCGAATGTATCAACTCGAAGCGATACAGGCTGAGCAACCCCTATAGCATACGCAAGCTGAACCTCACAAGATTTCGCAAGACCTGCCGCAACAATATTTTTTGCAACATATCTTGCCGCATAAGCCGCACTTCTATCTACTTTCGTCGGGTCTTTTCCAGAAAAAGCACCGCCACCGTGACGAGCATATCCGCCGTAGGTATCAACAATAATTTTTCTTCCCGTATGTCCGGAATCACCCTGAGGACCGCCTATTGCAAATCTGCCTGTGGGGTTAATGTAAATTTTTGTTTCATCATCAATCAATTCTTTTGGAATAATCGGATTGATAACATATTCCGTTATTTCTTTTCTCAAAAGCTCCATAGCAACGCACTCGTCGTGCTGAGAAGAAACAACTATAGTATCCACACGTTTAACTCCGCCGTTTTCGTCGTACTCAACAGTTACCTGTGTTTTACCGTCAGGTCTTAAATACGGAACTGTTCCGTTCTTTCTTACCTCTGTTAATTTTCTTGCCATTTTATGAGCCAAATAAATTGCCATAGGCATATATACGGGAGTCTCATCGCAAGCATAACCGAACATCATACCTTGGTCACCCGCACCGAGACCTTCTCCACCGTTATTGTTTTTAAATTCATATGCTTTATCAACGCCCATTGCAATATCGCCCGACTGCTCGTCAAGAGCTGTAATTACCGCACAAGTGTCACAGTCAAAACCGTATTTTGCTCTGTCGTATCCTATTTCACGAATTGCCTCACGAACAACCTTTTGGATATCCACATAAGTTGTCGTGCTTATCTCGCCCACAACCACAACAAGTCCCGTTGTAACCGTAACCTCACAGGCAACTCTTGCCATAGGGTCTTTTGCATAAATCGCATCCAAAACCGCATCGGAAATTATATCCGAAATTTTATCGGGATGCCCTTCTGTAACGGATTCTGATGTAAAAAGCTTTTTGTATTCCATTTTTATACCTCCTGTATTGCCATTAAAATATCCTTTTGAATTTCCTCAAGACTTTTATTGGCATCAATTATCTTTATATTTTCTTTTTCTTTCAGTTTTTCAAAAACATCAAGAAAATTTTCTCTTATACTTCTCATAAGCTCGGTGCTTTTCTCGTAAAGCTCCGCCCCGTCACGGCTTGTATCTATTCTCTCCTTGCAGGTGTCCGGATTAACATCCAAGAACACGCAAACATCGGGAGTCAGAATTTCAGGACAATTAAGGTTAATATCCATTACCCAATTTATATCCGACGCCGTACCCTGATAAGCAAAAGAAGAATAATAATACCTGTCGCAAATAACCGTATACCCCTGGCTGAGATATTTCTTTATTCCGCATTCGGCATTGGTTATATGTTCTAATCTGTCAGCCAAAAACAGCGCCGCCTGAAGATACATATTTCTGTCCAAGCTCTGCGACAAAATTCGACGAATATATGCCCCGGTTTCATAATTCTGAGGCTCTGCCGTTATGTAAACTTTCTCTCCCATCGCCTCCAAATTTTCCGCAAGCATTTTTATTTGTGTACTTTTTCCGCTGCCGTCAAGACCTTCAACGACAATAAATTTGTTTTTCATAGTTTTTTCACCAAATACCATTATACAAAATTTTTTCACTAATTGCAAGAGATTTTCGAATTTCTATTGCTTTTATGTAAAATTTATTATATAATCGTAGATAAGAAGCCTTGAAAGGAATGATTTTGGTGAAAGAAAAGCCTGCTGAAAGAGGTCTTTTTAACGAAAATCCCGATTTAATCGAAAAGTGCGAAACCTGTGCCTTTGCCGTATTGCTGAAATACAGCGGCGATTGTTTGTGCTCCAAATTCGGTATAGTTTCACCCGAATACAAGTGCAAAAAATATAAAATCAACCGTTTTTTAAAACGCCCTCCAAAAAAACGAGAGCTTAATTTTTCCAGATACTCAAACGATGATTTTTCCATAGAATAAACAAACTAAAAGTCCCCGGAAATTTTTCGGGGACTCATTTATTTATTTAATTTTATAGCCGCCTTTAACCATAACAATCACATCGCTTGTTGCCTTTATTCCTCTGCCGTCGTTTACCGGCACAATAAGCAAATGATTGGACGGCATTTCTGTTCCGTCCGGGAGGTCGGCGCCGTATGTTGCGTCGGCAATTCCACCTTTCTCCGTTGCAATAATTTTCGCCGTGCCCATTCTGAGCATAAGCTCTGTTCCGTTTTCGCAAATAAGCCTGTCACCTTTGTCAAGCTCCACAAGTTCGAAGCCGTTATTTGATGATGAGTCTTTGCTTCCCGCTTTCTTAACTTCCTTTTGAACATATTCTTCGAATTGAGGAATTAAAACATCATCTATGTAGCTTTTTGATATTAAAGGGTCACTTTCCGTTCCCGGATTTGCAACTACCGGAAAAGATACCGTTAAAACGGCAATAGCCCCTGCCGCTATTCCTATTTTTATACTTTTTGTCAACTTCATTTTATCCATCCTTCCTTTGTTTTTTATTGTTTTATCTAAAGTCCGAAGCTTATTTCCAAGGCTTCGTTCACTTTATTCATAAGTGAGCTGTCAAGATGACCTATTTTTTCTTTCAACCGTCTTTTATCAATTGTTCTTATTTGTTCTGCCAGCACAACGGAATCCTTTGACAAGCCGTATTCGTTGGCATCAAGCTCTATATGGGTGGGCATTTTTGCCTTGTTTATCTGAGAAGTAATTGCCGTCGCTATAACCGTTGGTCTGTATTTGTTGCCCACATCGTTTTGAATTATCAGCACAGGACGAATTCCGCCCTGCTCCGAACCTACCACAGGACTTAAATCCGCATAATATATATCTCCTCTTTTCACAATCACACTCTTCACACTCCGCAAGTTTTTATAGGCTGAAAGCGCTTGTATTTGCCGCCTACTTTACTATACGCAGTTTACCGATATTCGGTCCTTGTTATGTATCGGCGTGCAAAAACATTTTTTGCCTCTGCCACTATTATTGACACTTGCGAAAGCAATAATACATTACATATCAAATATTTTTTTGTCCATTTTTGTGTTCATCTTAAAATTCTGATAGGTAACTATTATAATTTCGTCACCGTTGTCGTTATATGTTATCAATTTTTTCGGAGCAAAAGTTTTGGAATTAACCCACAGCTTCATTAACGGCCTTGCGGAATTTTCGCCGTCCTCCAAAAGAGATAATATCACTTCGTTTTTCCCGAAGGTACTTTCAGCCATTTCGCTTTTATAATACCTTTCCATAAAATCTGTTATGAAAATATAGTATTTTTCTTCGGGAATATATCCCGAAAATTCCGACACCGTACCTTCCGAATCTTTAAACCTCAGCTTATCGCCGTTTAAGACACAGCTTGCATTTTCCATTCCCTCGGATTTATAATCCACCCGATACAAATCCGGGGACATATAATACTGAGTTGCAAAATACTCAGTTCGGCTTCCCCCCGAAACAACATTCACTTCGATATCGGCGCTGTAATTTTCAATATTTCCGTAACTTTCATAAATTTTGCTGTAATCATCATGCCCGCTTCTTTGGCAAGAAGTCAGGGGTATCATAAGTATAATTGCCGTCGCAATTATACCTCTTTTCAAGCTATCACTCTCCCAATAATTCTTTTAAAGCATATGGAACATTTTCTGTAATATCCGAGGCAATTATGCCCAGTTTTCCTTTTTTTGCCGCCGCCAAATCCCCGGCTCTTCCATGAACGAAAACGCCGGCAACCGCTCCGTCGTAAGGATTTTTCACCTGTGCCGTTAAGCTTCCGATTACTCCCGACAGCACATCTCCGCTGCCGCCTGTCGCCATTCCCGAATTCCCCGTGGAATTGACGAAAACCTCATCCCCGTCGGTTACAATCGTGTTCTTTCCTTTAAGAACCACAACAGCCCCCGTTTCTTTTGCAAACTTTTGAGCCGTTTCCATACGGTTTTTTCTGATTTCCTCTGCGGGTTTGCCGCAAAGAAGCGCCATCTCTCCTTCGTGAGGGGTAATTATCGTCTGAAAAGCCCGCCCTTTCAGTATATTTATATTCTCGGTCAGCGCATTTAGACCATCCGCATCGACCACCATCGGCGTATTTACATTTTTGATAAGATAGCGTATAAGCTCCTGTGTCTGCGGCGCTCGCCCCATTCCCGGTCCTATCACAAATACATCTGCCGTATTCGCCGCTTCCTTTATTTTTTCTTTATCCTTAAGACTCACCGCTCCACACTCGGAGGAAAAAGCCATCGTCATCGCTTCCGTCAATTTCACAGCCAAAACGCTTTGTTCGCAATCCGCACTTCCAACCGTAACAAGCCCCGCTCCGCTTCGCAAAGCGCCAAGTGCAGAAAGAGTTGCCGCACCTGTCATTCCCTTTGAGCCTGCCAAGATGAAAATTCTTCCGCACATTCCTTTATGAGCGTCATCCAAACGCCTTGGCAGTAAATTTTTAATATAAGAGGCTTGAGGATTTTCCTCCTCCCCTTCGCCGCATACAACCGCAATTGCCGTATCTCCGCTATGCGAAATGCTCACATCAACACAAGGGCGCTCACCCTTATACAGAATATACGGCGCACCCGCACTATCATGGCAAAGTTCCGTATCCAAAAGGTTCATTTTGCCTATTCCGGTTTTTAAATATTTTGAAAAAGCCTCTTTCACAGCAAAATTTCCCGCAAGGCTTTCCCATTTAATCTTTGATTTTGAAAAATAGGCAATCTCGTTTTCTGTAAAAACCCTTTCCAAAAATTTCGGCATTCTCTCGACAATTTTTCTTATTCGGGATATTTCGGTTATATCAACTCCGATTTTCATTGGAACTTACCTAAATTAACCTTTCTTATTTGCTTAATGATTTCTTCGTTCGGCGTAAAAAACAGCACTTTTTTCTTATTGTCTTTTATGTAAGCCATAAAAGCATAGCCTTCTTTAACATTCTCGCAGGCAATTATCTTTTTGTATTCCTTATCCTCAAGATACTTACTCTCCTGTATATCTCCGCAAAGACCGAAATATTGAATCAAGCGAATGTTAACGGTTTCCACTTCTTTTCGGCTTCTTTTGTTGATAATTTTATCAACTGTTAAGTCGTTATTTGTTAAAATGTACTCATACTCCATATTTATGTGCACAACAAATTTATAAGTCAAGTATATAATCGCCGCAATAAGCAGGCACATAATAACCGACGGCAAAAATTGGAAACACAAAGAAAAATAAACCAAACACAAGCCGATAATCACAAACATAAACGCCATTATGATATCATAAACACTTTTCTTTCTTTTGACCATATGCTCTATAAAAATATCCATAATTCTATCTCCTTAATCATCAATTCTAATTGTTTCGCCGCCTTTCACGCTATACACCTTTGAATCAACATCAAACCAAACCTCCGCTACGGACGGATTGTATATCGTTTTACCGTCTGCGCTGTAAATTAGGCGTTTATAGTCCGTAACATAATCATAAATTTCAATATTTGTCCCATACCAAATTTCATCATTATCTGCCAATTTATCGCAAACTTCCTCGATAAGAGACCAGTTATCCTCTCTGTCAAACTCGTAGCTGTGTCCCCAAATATACAAAAGTCTCGGGAATCTTTTGGCATAGTATGTATCCTTTGACAAATCAAGGTTTAAAAATTCGTCAATATATTCCATAAGCTGAGGATTGTTGTGATGTGCCGTCGGCATCCACTTATAAAAATCATCGGGAAGCATAAAAGAATTATTATCCCCGCCCAGGGTTCTTGCATATGCAATATCAAGCTCCACAAGATATTGCTTAACCTCTTCATAGCTTCCGAAATTTCCGAACAAGTTTACTCCCGTATCAGGATACGCCATTCCTCGAATAATGTCGCCGCACTTTTCTTCAAGTGCAAGACGACAATCCAAAGTTTCTTTAATTCCCTCAATCGTTCTTAAATGTCCGGTTGCTCTGTGATTTGCTCCGTGAATGGCAATTTCGTGTCCTTTGGACAAAAAATACTCCCAAATTTCCGATTTGCTGAAGCCCTCGTCCACAAGCGGCTGTGCCATAAAATTAAAAGTGCACTTCATTTTGTGCCGATCAAATATCTCCGCCAAGCGTTTATCCTGACGAGCGCCGTCGTCATAACTGAAGGTAAGCGCCTTTGCTTTCCCCTTGGGATAGCGCATAAAAACCCCTCTCATACAATCACCTCATATATTATAATAAACCAAGCTTTTCTTCGCAATCGTCTATATTTTTCTGCGGCTTTTAAAATTCTTTTCAGCCAGCATTTCTTTTGCGGTTTTAAGAGAGCCTTTTCCGATTCCTTTATTGATTTCGTAAACCGTTTCATCAAGAACATCCTGTTTACTTTCCGTTTCCGTTAAAAAATCGGAAAATGACATTTGCACGCATTCTTCATTCTCCATATTGCTTACACTAACGCCGATAAGACGCACAGGTTTAATAATTTCCGTTTTTTCCAGCAGTTTCAAAGCCACCGCATTTATCTTCTTTGCCGAATTGGTATATTCAACCGTTTTCGACCTGGTTATAAGCTGCATATCGGAAAACTTGATTTTCACGGTAACGGTTTTGCCGCAAAGATTTTTGTTTTTAAGCTGATAACTTACCCGTCTTGAAATAAAGCAAATAATATCCTCTATTTCTCCCCGCTCAGTAATATCCCTTTGAAAGGTATACTCTCTGCCCACAGATTTCGCCTCTTCGTTGGGCACAACCGCACTTTCATCAATTCCACGTGCATGAAGAAAAATTGATTTTCCCAAAGCTCCCAAAAAATTCAAATCACTCTCCTTTGCCCAGAGTAAATCAGATACCTTCAAAAAGCCTTGAAGCGCCAATCTCCGAGCCGTTTTTTCGCCCACCCCGGGCAAAATCCTTATATCTCTGTTTTTTATTAAATTCACAAACGCCTCTTTATTGGGAATTACAAAAAATCCATTTGGCTTTTTTTCCTCACTCGCCAATTTTGCCGAAGTTTTCGAATACCCGACACCAACCGAGCAAGTAAGACACACTTCATCGAAAATCCTTCGTTTAAGCTCTTTTGCGATTTTTTCCGCACTTTCGAAAAGCTTCAATGAGGCAGTAACATCCATATACCCTTCATCAAGGGAAACATATTCTATAACATCGGTATAGCTTGCCATTATTTCGTGAATTTTTTCGGATTCTTCGGCATATTTGTGCATACTCGGACTAAGGTATATTCCGTTAGGACACCTTTTGTAAGCCTCTGTTATGCTCATTGCCGAACGAACACCAAACTTTCTTGCCTCGTAACTACAAGTGGAAACAACTCCTCTCTCTCCGGGCAAAGCACCTATTATAACAGGCTTTCCTTTCAATGTCGGATTATCCCGAACCTCAACGGAGGCAAAAAACGCATCCATATCCAAGTGAATAATTGTTCTACCCATCTTATTATCCTTTTACGGACAGATTGTAAATTCCATCATAAATATTATTCGGAGACGACATAAGTCCTCCCGCAATTTCAGGCGAGAAAAACATATTAAAGTTCTCAAAATACAGTCCCACAACGGGAATATCCTCATTAAATTTTTTCCTTATGTTTCCGTAAGCTTCGGTTATATTCTCTTTTCCCGTTGCTGATTTTGCAATTGAAAGCAGCTCTGTCATTTCGTCACTTACATAACTAAACATATTGCCGCCGCCCAGCAAAAAATCCAAACTTATATCATCGGGAATCATCACGCTTCCCACGAACAAATCATAATTCCCCTCTTTTATACGGCTTTCATATTCTTCGTAGGGCAACGAAACAATATTAACCGCAATACCCGCATTTGCCAAATCCAGCTTCACATTTTCCGCAATGTTTCTGCGGTTTGCGTTATCCTCATTGACAATAAGCTCAAACTCCGCCTTATATTCTCTGTCCTCAATTTTTATATAATAAATGCCGTCCTTCTTCTCCCATTCCAAAGGAACTGCGATTTTTTGCACATCTTCCGCATCAAACCGAAAATCATCGGCAAAATCTCCGTTCAAAAACCAATTTTCTCGAATCGGACATCTTGCCATTGCCGCATTTTCGGCATATATATCCGTAATAATCTTTTTTCTGTTTATTCCCTTATCTATAACCTTTCTGACCGCATTAACAGCCAAAATCGGCTTATTGTGATTTATCCCAATAAAATTATAGACCGTCGTCGGACACGAAACCGATTTAACCCAACTGTTGTTCATAAATTTCCCTTGTTGGTCAGCATCCGCATTGGCAATATCAACCGTTCCCGATGAAAAAGAATACATAACCGTTTCTTTATCGGGGAGAAGCTTAACCTTTATTGTTTTTGTCTTGGCTTTACCGCCCCACCAATTCTCGTTTCTTTTGAGATAATAAACATTGCCCGCGCTGTCATCAGCAAAAATATACGCCCCCGTTCCACAAGGCGAAAAATTTTCCGCGCCCGTGGACATACTTTCCCTTTTTATAATGGGAAAGGTCATAAGATTTGCAAAATTTGCACAAGGCTCATTTAAACCGAAAACAACTCTGTTACCCTCCGCCTCAGCAGACGCAATTTTGCTGACGCTTATATAATAAGAACTGCTTGGATTTGCCTTGATTTGGTTTACTGTATAAACAACATCGGAAGCCTCTAAAGAAGAGCCGTCATGCCATTTAACGCCGCTTCTTAATTCAAATGTCCACTTAATGTTACCCTCGTCCACTTTCCAATTTTCAGCCAAAACACCCTCAGCTTCCATATTATCCTTAATGCGCACCAAGGATTCATAAATTATTGCAAGCATTTGTCGATTGGCATCGTTATCGGCAATAATGGGGCAAAGTGTGCTGTCTTTTAAAGAATAAATGGTTATTTCATCCTTTGATTCTGTTTTGTTCTCTTTCTTTTCGGCTTCACTACCGCCGCAAGACACCGTAAAGCACATCAAAACCGCCATAAATATAATAAAAGCCCTCTTCATTTTGCCCCTCCTTTACTATTTTATTTCAATTATCGCACCCATTCGTCCCGTCTTTTCGCCCATAGCTCGGTACGAATAAAACTTATCGCAATTACATTTTGTGCAAAGGCAACCGATAGATATATTTTCACTTCTGACTCCCGCTTCAAGCAAAGCACTTTTATTGGCTTCCCATAAATCAACGGCATATTTCCCTCTCTCGCCTTTTGAAACGAATCGGCAATCAAACTCCCTTGCAACCTCTTCCCCCACTTCGAAACAGCATTTTCCGATTCCCGGCCCTATTGCCGCAACAATATCGGAGGGAGAAATTTTGTAAGTCTCTTTCATTAAAGTTACGGCTTTTTTAGAAATTTTCAAAGCCGTTCCTCTCCAACCGGCATGAACCGCCCCCACGGCTTTGCCGTTCTTATCGGACAAAAGCACAGGAATACAATCTGCCATAAAAACCACAAGAGGAATATTTTTCTCATCGGTTACAAGTCCGTCCGTATCGAAAATATCACTCTCTTTTGTTATTCCCTTGCCGCAATCTTCTTTTGTCACAATCCTTATATTATCCGTATGGGTTTGCTTTGACAGCACCATATTTTCATAGGTCAGATTTAAATCCTTTGCAACGGCTCTATAATTTTTAAGCACATCGTCTAAATTATCGCCCACACGAAAACCCAGATTAAGTCCCTTTATATTCCCTTTGGAAAAACCGCCCTGTGCCGCAGTAAAGCCATGCCGTATATTTTCTATCAGACTCAGCTTTTCATCCTTTATATAACACCTGTCCGAAACATTATACTCAAACAATTAAAATACATCCCTTTCGGAAAAATACAACCGCTTAACACCTTTCACCTTGTTCGTTTTGTCATCAATATCAAAAATACAGCCGGAAAACCAAACCTCGCCCTCTGCCTTTTCAAAGCGAACATGCTTCCTTGTGTAAAACATCTCCATTATAACCTCTTTTTTTACACCCAAAACGCTGTCACGAACCCCGGTCATTCCCAAATCGGAAATATAACCTGTTCCTTTGGGAAGAATTTGCTCATCGGCAGTTTGAATATGGGTATGTGTTCCGAAAACTCCCGTAACTTTGCCGTCGAAATAATAGGCATACGCCAGCTTTTCGCTACTGGTTTCGCAATGAAAATCTATCATAATTATGTCCGCTTCACCCGAAATTTTCTCCAAAATTTTTTCGGTTGCACGGAAAGGGCAGTCCAATGGAGTCATATTTACTCGTCCCATAGTATTGATAACCGCAATCTTTACATTTCCCAAATCTTCAATAAAATAACCCTCGCCCTCGGTTTCCGGAGGATAGTTTGCCGGGCGGATAACACGGGGATTATCCTCTAACACAACTCGGCTTTCTTTATTTGAAAAAGTGTGATTGCCCATGGTTATAACATCAACGCCGGACTCGATTAAATTTCTTGCAATATCCACGGTTATTCCGTTGGTTACCGCCGCATTTTCTCCGTTTGCAATGCAATAATCAATCGCATACTGTTTCTTTATTTTTCCAAGATTATTGTAAACATATTCTCTGCCGTCCGACGACACAATGTCGCCTATTGCCAAGATTTTCATAAAACAACGCCTTTCTGTTATTTCTTATTCAATTCATACGCAAGACAGGAAAAATAGTTTTCGATTTTCTCGTAAGAGCTTACCTTAAACTTCATAACAGGCTCGCCCAAACATATTTCCTCCTCGTTTTCACGCATTATACCATCGGAAAATTCCGCTTTTAAATCTGTTGGAATGCAAATTTCGTATTGCGCCCCGTTTTTTCGTTCCAGAATATGAGCACTTCCGCCTATTCTTTTTGCTGCCAGCACGCAAATATCGCCTCTGAAAAGCTCCGCTTTTCCGCAAAGAAGCCTTTTATTGCTTTCGTCTTCGTTATCGGTTTTGGCTATCGGCGAATCGCTTTTCACAAGAAATTTGACCACTTCCGGGAAAACCTTTACCGAAAGGGTAATCTTTTTGCACCGTGTTTCACCTCGGCATACCAATGAAATTATGGCATCAAAAATTGCTCTTTCCATAAGCTTTAAATCAATCACCATATTGATGCAATCTTCCGCCGTGCAGGTGTAACCGATTTCTATGCCAAATATGTTTCCGAAATATCCGCTTATTCCCTCGGATATATCTTTCATAAAGTTTTCAATATTATAATAACCCAAATTGGGAGTGTATCCCATAACATCGGCTATCATATATGTTGATCTCCTTATAAAGGAGAAACAATTCTTAATCCCCTCCGCCATATCCATAATTTCGGCTGTGGCGTCAGGATGATTTTGTATTTTTGACGCTCCGCTCATCCCCACAATTGCCGCATCCTCCATTTCGGGAATAAACAGGAGATATTCTTGTTGCATTTCTCTGTTGTCAAGCATATTCTAAATCCTCAAAAAATCTTTCCTCTTAAGCATTTCATCAATGCGTTCTATATAGTCCTTAGGTTCTTTAACATTAAAAATTCTTTCGATTTTGTCCGTGGCCCTGTCAACGGTTTTTGTTACTCCGCCGCAGCCCAGCGCCACTATAGTCTGCACCTCTTCCATAATAAAAATATTATAAAGGCTTTCTGTTCCTTTTGTGCAATATCCTATATTTTCCAAATTTCCCAGCATATTCTTCTGTCGATATAAGTAATATGGATGTTTTTTGTTTGCCTTTAAGGTTTCCCTTGCATAATCAACCATTTTCGCAACTTCCTCGCCATCGGTTAAGGAATAGTTATCAAGAAGTTCTTTAAGTCTTGAAGACCGCTTAATACTCATTGTATGAACGGTTGTATTCTCGGGATTCAATTTTTCAACTTCCTTAACGGTTTTTTGAAACATTTCAAGATTTTCCCCCGGAAGTCCCGCTATTATATCCATATTGATAATACCTATACCGCATTTTCTTGCCATCTCATAAGCCTCAACAATTTGCCTCGGCGTATGGTTTCTTCCTATAATTTTAAGGGTCTCCTCATTCATTGTCTGAGGATTTATGCTGATTCGGTCAACATTTTGGTTTTTTAAAACCCTAAGCTTCTCCTCATTTATTGTGTCGGGTCGCCCCGCCTCCACCGTAAATTCCTTGATTTTACTTAAATCAAAAGAACTGTAGAGCTTTCCGATAAGCCGATCCAGCTGCGATGCCTCAAGAGTTGTGGGTGTCCCGCCGCCAATGTATACGCTCTCGATTATTTGATTGTTATCTTTAACAATTTGTGCCGTCCTTTCGATTTCTCTATCAAGACAATCCAAATAATCGGGAATAAGGCTTTTGGAGCGAAAAATGCTGTTGGTTACAAACGAACAATACAGACAGCGAGTTGGACAAAACGGAATTCCGATATATAGGCTTATTCCGTTTTCTTTCATACCGTCAATGATTGGCTTTTCCGTTTTTGCAATATCAACCGCAAGCCTTGCCTTAGCCTCCGTCGCTTCGTATTCACTTTTAAAATAAGCAACGACCGCCTCCTCGCTCATACCGCTTTTAAGCAGTTTCATTGCAATTTTAACAGGGCGTATTCCCGTAAGAATGCCCCAAGGCATTTGATTTGTCATCTTAAAAATATGTTTTCCTTTCTTTCTCTGCCGATTGTTGTCATCTCTCCGTGTCCCGGATAAACCTTTGTATCATCGGGAAGCACCAAAAGCTTCTCCTTTATGTTTTTTATTTCAAGCGCCATATCCCCCGTAGGGTGGTCAACCTTTCCGACAGAATCATAAAAAAGCGTATCGCCCGATATTAAAATATCCTTCCATAAAAAGCTAAGTCCGCCAATCGTGTGTCCCGGAGTGTGAATAACCTTGATTTTTTCCTCACCCAAAGTCAGCTCATCCCCGTCCGAAAGCTTTATGTCCGCACAAATCGGTGGTAAATCCGCTCTGAAATATCTCGTCAGATTAAATTCCTTATCGTTTATAAGTTCAGCTTCGCTTTTATGAATATAAACGGGTGCTCCGCTTAGCTCTTTAAGCTTCGGAAGCGCCAATATATGATCAAAATGACTGTGGGTTAAAACTATACCCTTGATTTTAACATTTAAGCCGTTCACAAACTTAAAAATTTCTTCTCCGTGAGCGGGAGCATCAAAAACGAAGCCCTCACAAGTTTCGCTGTTATACAAAACATAACAGTTCGTGTATAATTTTCCAGTTATAAATCTTTCTAATTTAAGCATATTATCACCGCCTTACTGCCGTCTTCTGACAACGGAATGAACTCCGTCTATTTTTTGAAGACCTTTCATCGTCTGCTGAAGCTGAACACCGCTGCTGACTTCTATGGTAACATCGATTACCGCCAAATCATTTTTCATTGCTCTTGCATTCATTCCCTTAAGCGGCACATTCAGGCTGTAAAGGAAAGTGCTTATATCAACAACAAGTGAATTTCTGTCATTTGCGCTGATTGTAAGATTTGTCTGGAAACTGCTTGAAACGGCATCCGCCCAATGCACACCGATAAACCTGTTATAATCGGAATTTTCCAGATGAATATTTGTCATATTTATACAGTCGCTTCTGTGAACCGCAACCCCTCTGCCCCTTGTTATAAACCCGACAATATTGTCTCCGGGTACAGGGTTACAGCACTTTGAAAGTCTTACAAGGCAATTATCGATTCCATCCACAATTATGCCGCAATTGTTTGGCTTGCCGGTGGTTTTAACCACAAAAAGCTCGGGAGCATCCGCAATATCCTGCGTTTTTTGAACCCTTTTTCGGCTCTCATCCTTAAATCTTGCCACAAATTTTCCCGCATTTGAGCCACCGTAGCCTAAGGTTGCATACATATCCTCAAGATTTTTGAAGCCGTACTTTTTAAGCATCGGAGCAACAAACACATCATCGTTTATATAAGTTAGCGGAAGCGAAAGCTTTTTAAGCTCTTTTTCCAGTAAATCCTTGCCCTTAACTATGTTTTCCGCACGGTTTTCTTTTCTCAAAAATTGATTTATCTTATTTCGAGCCTGCGAGGTTTTGGCAATTTTAAGCCAGTCCAAATTGGGGCCATGAACCGCATTGGAAGTTATAATATCCACAATGTCTCCGTTTGCCAATTTGTAATCTATGGTTACGATTTTTCCGTTTACCTTTGCGCCCGACATTTTATTCCCAACTGCGCTGTGAATGGCGTAAGCAAAATCAATGGGAGTGGAGCCGGCAGGCAAATTAACCACATCGCCGTTTGGCGTAAACACGAAAACCTCATCGCTAAACATATCTATTTTTAGAGTTTGCATAAATTCTTCCGCATTCGCCATATCCTTTTGGATTTCAAGAAGCTGTTTTATCCATTCAAGCTTTTTATCCATTTCATTGGCACCGCTTTTACCCTCTTTATACTTCCAATGAGCGGCAATTCCGTTTTCCGCTGTATGGTGCATTTCCCATGTGCGAATTTGCACCTCAAAGGGTGTTCCATCGGGACCGATTACCGTTGAGTGCAGGGATTGATACATATTGGGTTTCGGCATTGCAATGTAGTCTTTAAAACGACCGGGAATAGGCTTGAAAAGCTCATGAACCATACCCAAAACCGCATAGCAATCCGCATCGGAATCCACGATTACACGAACCGCAAAAAGATCGTAAAGTTCGTCTATACTCTTATTTTGAATAAACATTTTACGGTAAATACTGTAAAAATGCTTCGCTCTGCCCTCTATATGCCCGTGAATGTGAATTTCTTCAAGCCGATTTTTGAGAATATCCATAATATTCTTGATAAAAGACTCTCTTTCGTCACGCTTCTGAGCGATTTTATCAACTATTTCGTAATAGCCGATAGGGTCAATATATCTTAAAGACAAATCCTCAAGCTCCCATTTGATTTTGGACATACCAAGTCTGTGAGCCAAGGGTGCGTAAACCTCCAATGTCTCTCTCGCCTTTTCTCTCTGCTTTTCCTCGGGCATGGATTTCATCGTCCGCAGATTGTGAAGTCTGTCCGCCAATTTTATAACAATAACCCTGATATCCTGCGCCATGGCAAGAAACATCTTTCTAAGATTTTCCACCTGCTGTTCTTCTTTTGAAGTGTAGGGGATTTTTCCGAGTTTTGTAACTCCGTAAACTAAAAGAGCAATTGTTTCACCGAATTGCTCTTTGATTTCAGCGTCGGTCGTATCCGTGTCCTCAACAACATCATGAAGAAGCGCCGCAGCCACGGAACTTGTATCAAGTCCCATTTCTGCGATTATTTTCGCAACCTCGATGGGATGGTTAACATATTCCTCCCCTGATTTGCGAAGCTGTCCCTCATGCTTTGTCACAGCATAATTATACGCCTTTTCGACCACAGCAAGGTCACCGCTGACATTATATTCTTTTATTGTTTTGATAAGTTCCTCAAGTGGGGTGTGCATCAGTTTTTCACTTCCGATAATTTAATATCCTTTAAAATGAGCTGAACATTATGGAACCCTTTGTAATCATTTATTGAAATTCCAAAAGCAACATCCACAAAATCCCCTTCTTTAAAGTGAGCAAAGCATTCACCCATACCGAAGCCTACAGTATCCAAATACTTTCCATCCTTAAACAGAGTCATACGGAGATGTTTATTGTCACTCATTGTGCTTATTCTGTGGATTTTAATATTTCTCGCCGCAAATGTGGGCGCAGGATTATCCACGCCGAATGGCTGAAGTCTGTTAATATCTTCAACCGCATCATTGGTTATGTAAGAAACTTTAATCACAGCATCTATGCTGACCGTGGGGTTATTCGGGTTTTCTTCGGATTTTTTTGGAGTGTAAGCATTTATCGCTTTACGGAACTCGTCAATTTTATCCGCCTTAACCGAAAGACCCGCCGCCAACTCATGTCCGCCGAATTTTTCCAAAATGCCCGAACAATTTTCAAGTGCCTCGAAAAGATTATATCCGCTTACGCTTCTGCCAGAACCCTTGGCTTCATCCCCGTCCACCGCAAAAAGGATTGACGGCTTGTAGAATTTTTCCGTAATTTTCGAGGAAACTATACCCACTATTCCGTGATGCCAATTTTCGTGAGGTATAACCAATACCTTGTCATCCTTCATTTCGGGATGCTGTTCAATATATTCAAGCGCCTCGGCGAACATTTTCTGCTCCGTTTGCTGACGAATCGTGTTTTCTTTACACAAGTCCTCCGCAAGCTCAACAGCTTTTGCCTCATCATCCGTCAAGAAAAGCTCAACAGACCTTGAAGCGCAACCCAATCTACCGCTGGCGTTAATTCTCGGTGCAATTATATACCCGATTGTTGATGTTGTTATGTTACTGTTATTTGCGGTTGTTACATCAATAAGAGCCTTAAGTCCGATATTTTTCGTGGTCTTAAAGCGCTTAAGTCCCTCCGTTACCAAAATTCGGTTTTCATCCACAAGAGGCGAAATATCGGCAACCGTACCAAGGCACACAAGATCCGAATAAAGTTCCATAAGCTTTTCCAACGGGACTTCCTTATCAAGAGCCTGAATCAATTTAAAAGCAACGCCGACCCCCGCCAAATTTTTGAAAGGATAACTGCAGTTTTTCTGTTTGGGGTCAATTGATGCATAAGATGCCGGAATCTGCTCTTTGCACTCATGATGGTCTGTTATAATCATATCAAGACCGATGGTTTTTGCGTATTCCGTTTCTTCGACAGCCGTAATTCCCGTATCAACCGTAACAACCACAGAGCTGCCGTTTGCCTTGATTTTATCAAGAGCCTCACGGTTTACCCCGTAGCCTTCGGCAATACGGTCGGGAACATAGTAATCAACCGTCATCCCCATACTTTTAAGATGCTTATACAAAATAGCGATACTTGTTATTCCGTCCACATCATAATCACCGTAGATGGTAATTTTCTCGCCCTGTTTTTTTGCAAGCAAAATACGCTCTACCGCTTTATCTATATCTTTCATAAGATACGGGTCGTGCATTCCGGAAAGATCACAGCTTAAAAATTCTTCGATTTCCTGCGCCGTTCTTATTCCCCGATTATAGAGAATAATCGCAATAATCGGCGATATCTTGTGTTCTTTCGAAATTTTGATAACCTCTTCCTTATCAAACTCTTTTAATATCCACTTTTTCTGAATCATAATTCCAATCTCCCAAACGAAGTCAAGATTTATACCCTTTAGTATACCACATTTTTTCTGTCAATTCAATAGTTTTTTGTTATTTTTTCGTCAAAACCCAATGTTTTTATTTAAACTCCACTATTGTAACCCCGTTTTCGCCCTCGCCGTATTTACCCAAACGGTAACTTTTTACTCTGTTGTTCTTTCGAAGCATATTGTGTATACCCGTTCTCAAAACTCCTGTACCTTTTCCGTGAATTACCGTACAGCTTTCAAGCCCCGCCATTATGCAGTCGTCCAAAAATCTGTCGGTTTCAATCAAAGCGTCCTCAAGCATCATTCCTCTGAGGTCAATTTCCGTTCTAACCTCCTTTGCTCCCAAGCTCTCTTTCTTTCTCGGGGCAAACCGCATAAGCTCTTTTGTATCGTTTTCGGGCAAAAGAACAAGGTTTGAAATTTTCGAGGTTATTTTCATTATTCCAACCTGAACAACCGCCGTTTCCTCTTTTTTGTTTATGGAAACAACCGATCCTTTATCATTCAAATTCACAATCAAAACCGTTGCACCAAGCTTCAGCGTGTTAACATTAACATTGGATTTATGTTTAGCGCCGCTTCTTGCGGGTTTCTTCGTTTTTTTCAGCTTAAGACCCAAATCACGACGAACCTCATCCATTACCCGTTTGGTCTCTTTTTCGTCACGCTCTTTTTGCGCCGATTTTATCTTTTCTATAAGCTCATCTGTTTCCTCTTGAGCATTTTCAATGATTTTTGCCGCTTTTTCTTTTGCACGGTTTAATATTTTGTCTCTTTCACTCTCCAGCTTTTTGCGTTCGGCTTCAATTTCTTTTTTCAGCTTTTCAGCCTCCTGCGAAAGTCTTATTTGGTCGTATCTCGCCTTTTCCGCCTTCTGTCTGTCCGCCTCAATGCCCGTCAAAACATCTTCGAATTTAACACTTTCCTTAGAAAGCTGTTCTTTTGATTTTTCAATTATATAATCAGGAAGCCCAAGCCTCTTTGAAATAGCGAAAGCATTACTCTTTCCCGGCACACCGATTAAAAGCCTGTAAGTTGGGCTCAGCGTATTTACATCAAATTCACAGGAAGCATTTTCTATTCTTCTTGCCGTAAGAGCGTGAAGCTTAAGCTCGCTGTAATGAGTTGTTGCAACCACCTTTGCCCCCAT
>CAZTEA010000005.1:0-12144 GCA_964612315.1 uncultured Oscillospiraceae bacterium
ATCTATTCCCGCAACAAAATTTTCCCGACGCTTCATTTTTTCGCAGGTTCGCTCCAACCACGCAGGGATTTGCGTCTTTTTTTCGGCTTCTTCTTTAAAATAATGTGTGAACACTTCGAACAAAAGACATTTAAGCTTAAAAATCTTTTCCGATGCACACTCACCCGTATTCAAGTCCGAAATTTTCGAAAATAACTCGCTGCATTCCTTGTTGCCCAGAGAGACTCCCGGAGGAAGCTTCGGCTCAAAAAAGCGGCTAAAGGAAAATCCGTCCTTTAAAAATTCTTGTATTTCTTCAAGAAAATTTTTATCAAACGCAACATTAACAAAGTCAAAAGATTTCCCGTTAGCCGGCATATAATCATGAATATCCGTGTCACGAATAAAAATTAAATCCCCTCGCACAAGGAACTGCTTTTCTCCGTTTATTTTGTGCCATGCTTCGTTCTTAACCAACAGGAAAATTTCATAATAGTCATGACAATGAGGATGAAAATGCTCGGTTTCGCTGCGAACATAGCGACAGGTAAATCCCGTTTCCGTCTCCACATGATATTTTTTGCTTAACTGCATAGCTTCCATTATTTCACCCTCTTATTTTTACAATATCACAATACCATAAAAAACTGTTTCTGTCAATAGCCGTATTGATAATGCTTATGTTGCTATAAACGGTTTGTACGCAATTAAGACTTTTTGTCACGGATAAAGTTTTTTTTATAAGGTCCGACAATATACTTTTAAGAATACAATATGAACCCCAAAAGCAAAAACTTTTGGGGTTCATATTATGCTAAGCAACATTCTTCTGCCTGAAAATATTTGCTTCAAACAAGCTTTCTTTTTCGCTTCAAATATTTTTCTCTTGTGGCAATGCCTCCTCTTATATGTCGCTCTTGCCGATTTTCGTCAAGAATTACTCGCACGGAATCATATAACCCTTTGTTAATTTTAGGAAGCCGAGCCGTTATATCTTTATGTACGGTCGATTTGGAAATGCCGAATTTTTTTGCGGCATCACGCACCGTGCACTTATTATCGGTTATGTATTTTGCAAGCTCTGCCGTTCTCGCCTCAATATCACATTTCACATATACTGCCTCCCATTCCGCAAAATGCGGGATTTGTTTTATGTATATGCAAACCGAGGCATAAGTATTACAAGCCCAAAGTGTCACCCCATTCTTTTTCTTTAAATCCAACCAAAACAAAATCATCACCGATTAAAAGCGGGCGCTTCACCAACATTCCATCTGTTGCAAGAAGCTTTAACTGTTCCTCATCATTCATTTCGGGAAGCTTGTCCTTTAAGTTCATTGATTTATATAAAAGCCCTGATTTGTTAAAGAATTTCTTTAGCGGCAGTCCGCTTATTTTGTGCCAGGCAAACAATTCCTCAAATGTGGGATTGTTTTCTTTTATATCACGCATCTCGTATGCGATTTTGTTGTCATCAAGCCACTTTTTCGCCTTTTGACAGGTTGTGCATTTGGGATAACATATAAATTTAAACATAGTTTTCTCCTTTTAGTTTAGTGTTTTGAAAATTAGTGTGCACTTTTTATTCCCTTTGATTTATGACTGGTTCAAATATATGTGCGCTTGTTTCACAAAAGTCAATTACCTTACACAATGAATTTGGATTAAAAAGTCGGTTTTGTCCAATCTTTTTACGATATATAACCTTGATGTCAACGCTGTGTTTTGCTATACTATAAGCTGTAATTTACACGGGAGGTAATATTTTATGAAATGTTTTGAATTTGATTTGACTTCTATTCTAAAAGTAACTCATCTCGGCAAAGAGCATTTGATATTACCTCGTCTTCATTGCACACGCTGCCTTTCGGAATATATTGTTTATATAATTTGCAGCGGGGAACTTTGCATTGAAAACAACGGGATACCGCAAATACTCCGCAAGGGAGATATATTTATTTTTTCGGAAGGTGATTTTCAAAAGCCGCTTAAAGCCTCCGATTGCGAATATTATTACATCCATTTCAAAACTTCAAACTGTCGTATTGCAGATAGCACCGAAGAAGAATACGTAAAAACCTACATCAAAAAGCGTGTGGATTGCCTCAAAAAAAACCTTTACAGCACGGAAATGTATGATTATTTTAAAATAATGCTTTTTCAAAAATGTCATATTGACGATAACGGACTTTTTTCATACATCGAAAACCTTGCTGAAAACAATAAAATTTCACCGAAAAACAATTCTCCCGAAAATCGCTTTAATGTATCGCACGCCGTTGCGGATATACTTATGACCCTTGAAAAATACAATATAGATGTTATCGAAAAAAGCACATCTAAGAAAAGCGACACGAGCTATTTGTATGCGAAAAAAATTGCCTCATTTGTTGATAAAAATTATAAACAAAATTTCAGCGCATCGGACTTGGAAAAGGAATTCTTTATAAGCTTTGATTATGCCAACAGGCTTTTTAGGAATAATATCGGAATGAGTATCATGAAATATCGAACCTTGCTGAGAATTAACAACGCCAAAAATGCACTTAAAATAACAAATAAAACCGTTACCGAAATTGCCAAAGAAGCAGGTTTTTCCGACGCTGCATATTTTGCCCGGGCATTTAAAAAAAGCGAAGGGCTGTCGCCCGGGGCATACCGCCGCAGAGCGTGGACGGATGAAACATTACAGGAGAAATAATTATGCTGTACGATTCTACCGTAACGAAGCTTTATGAGAACAATAAAAAAATAACATTGATGTCGATTGCTGTACCGAAATTCTTTGAAGCAATTTTTACAGCGATGATTTCTACCGTCAACACAATGATGCTATCGGGATATTCCGAGAATGCGGTTTCTGCCACAAATGTATCGGCGCAGATTATCAATCTTGTTACCGTACTTGCGAATATGATAATCACAGGAACGGTTTTACGCATAAGTATTGAGCTTGGACGAGAGGATAGAACTCTTGCAAAGCAATTCTCCGGCACCGGGGGTATAATGTGCACAACACTTTCACTTCTTGCGGGAATACTTTTATGTTGCTTTGCGAACGAAATCAACGAAACCATGCACTTAAGCGGAGTTCAAAAAGCTATGGCAAATGATTATCTGAAAATAATGGCAATATTTTTCCCGATAACTGCGTTAAAATCATATTTCAGCAATATTTTGATATGTGCTGGATATGCGAAATATTCTCTTGTGGGAGGAATTGTCTCAAACATTCTTAACTGCGCTTTCGGATATACGATTTTATACGGTCCGTTTAACTTGCCCGTTGAAAGCGTATGCGCCGTAGCCTTGGGGAGTGTCGCCGCTCAAACCGTGGGTCTTGTTTTGGTAATTATATTTTGCGTGATGAATAAGTGTCCTTTGGGAATTGAATTTGTCCCGATGTGTGCTGTGAAAATTTTGAAATTGGGCGTTTCGAGCGGTATGTGTTCACTATCTTATAATGCAGCGCAGATGATCACCACAGGATTTATAGTCAGCTTAGGCGATGTTGTCCTAAATACAAAGGTATATGTTTCAAATGTCGTGCTATACACTCAGCAAATAAGCTTAGCATTGGGTAGTTCCGGGGCGGTTTTTATGGGAAGATATCGAGGAATGAATCAAATTGAAAAAATAAAAACATTATTTCGGCAAAATCTTGTGATTGCTGTTTGCAGCAATTTTCTGTTATCGTTTGTACTTCTGGTTTTTCGGAAAAACATAATAGGCATTTTCACTGATAATGAAATGATTTTGAAAATGGCAACAGTAGTTTTGCTGATTGATATTGCTGTGGAAGTGGCAAGAGCGGTAAATCATATAAGCGAACAGGCGTTAAATGCGAACGCCGATGTAAAAACAACTTTTTTCGCATCGGTTTTATCGTGCTGGCTTTTTAGTGTATTGCTTTCGTATGTCCTCGGCATAAAGCTTAATCTGGGGCTCGCAGGATGCTGGATTGCTTTTGCGGCAGATGAAATGTTCAAAGCATCGCTCTATCTTATTCGTTGGCGAAGCGGAAAATGGCAAAAAACAGGGATATGAACCGGCTTTTGTTAACTTTTATTAAATTGTGTTGTAATCATATCTCTATTCTTAAATAAAACCAAAGTTTATACCAAAAAGCCCGAAGCATGGACGCCCCGGGCTTTAAATATTCATATTAGTCAGCTGTATAGGGGAGCAATGCAATATATCTTGCTCTCTTAATTGCAACTGTAAGCTGTCTCTGATGCTTTGCGCAGCAACCGCTTATTCTTCTGGGAAGAATTTTAGCTCTTTCTGTTACATATCTTCTGAGTTTTGCAACATCTTTATAATCGATATGTTCAACTTTATCAACACAGAACGCACAAGCTTTTCTCTTAGGTCTTCTGCTGCGGTTTCTGTCTATTCTTTCTTTCTCTGCCATAATGCAGTACCTCCTTCTTTTCGTAATCAATTAAAACGGCAAATCGTCGTCAGTATCGAGGGGAGAAAAACCTCCGTCCTCAGTAGGCATAGTCGGCATACTGCCTGAATCGGGCACACCGCCGCCATAATTTTGCGCCGAATACCCACCGTCATCTCTCTTGCTTTCGCCGAAGGAAACCTCATTTGCAACAACTTCCGTTACATAATTCTTTTTACCGTCTTGACCTTCCCAAGTTCTTGTGCTTATACGGCCAATAACAATAATCATCTTGCCTTTTGTAAAATATTTGCTTACAAACTCAGCAGTTTTATTCCATGCAACACAGTTGATAAAATCAGTCTGAGCATTTTCGCCGTAACCGTTGTTCACAGCAATGCTGAAACTGCAAACCGGTGTTCCCGAACCTGTATGACGAAGCTCCGGATCTCTGGTAAGTCTGCCCATCAAAATCGCTTTGTTAATCATAGCAATCCCGCCTATCTTCGCTTATGCGAATTATTCTTCATCTTTTCTGACTGTAATCTGTCTTAAAATTCCGTCTGTGATACGGAAAACTCTTTCGAGTTCCTTCGGGAAATCAGTCTTTGCGCTGTAGTTAACCAAAACATAGTAGCCTTCTGTCGCATCGTCGATTTCGTAAGCAAGTCTTCTCTTACCCCACTCGTCAACAGATTCGATAGTACCGTTGGCTTCTATCAATGATTTAAACTTATCAACCAAAGTAACTGTTTCTTCCTCAGTCTTTCTGCCGTCAACTACAAAAATAGTCTCGTACTTATTGATAATCTCAACCATTTATTTCACCTCCTTGTGGACTTTTGACTCTCGTTTCGCCCCGAGAGTAAGGATTGTACTTTCGTAACCATGAAATTATATCACATATTTCCCATTTTGTCAAGCATATGAATTGAATTTTATTCATATACATTTATCAGGTGATAAAATTGAAAAAAATTATAAGTATTTTTTCCTCAACCATCTTTTTGTTATATCTACTCCCTTTAACCTTGGCAATGAGCCTCTCTCCCGTGGACAAGCCGAAACAAACCGCACAAATCCAAAACGCCGACACCGTCATATCGGTTTTAAACAAGACCTCGGGAAAAGTGGAAGAATATGATATCGAGGAATATCTTATCGGAGTCGTAAGCGCCGAAATGCCCGCTTCTTATCAGGAAGAGGCACTCAAAGCTCAAGCGGTTGCCGCCAGAAGCTACATATTGAGCAAAAAAGGAAACAGCAATCCCGATCACAAGGACGCCGATGTATGCACCAATCCCTCCCATTGCAAAGCGTATCTTTCCGAAGAGGAGGCAAATAAAAAATGGGGAAATGATTGGTCAGCGAAATATCTTTCAAAAATAAAATCAGCGGTCAATGCCACCAAAGGAGAATATATTGCCTATGACGGTGAAATCGCAGTTGCCTGCTTTTGTGCGGCAAGCAGCGGAAAAACCGAAAGTGCCGCCGATGTTTGGGGCTCAGACACGCCTTATCTTAAATCCGTCGAAAGCGACGGTGACCTTACATACACAACACCAAGTGCAACCGTTTCCGTTCCGATTTCGAATTTTTGCCAAAAATTAGGCATCTCATCGGGCGAAATTGGGGAAATTACGAGGACCGACGGCGGTTCAATCAAAACCATAGTCATCGGCAAAAAACGGTTTTCCGGAACAAAATTGCGTGAAATTTTCAATCTCAACTCCGCCAATTTTACATTAACCGTAGGAGAAAATCAAGCAACCTTTGTCACAAAAGGAAAAGGGCACGGCGTGGGAATGAGCCAATACGGAGCCAACAAAATGGCGGAAAGCGGGAAAAATTACACAGAAATCCTCCTTCACTATTATTCAAATGTGACAATTGAAAAATTGTAGATTTTATGTTATAATAAACACAATAGTTGAAGAAAAGCGATAGCTTTTCAAGAATGTGTTTATTTGAACAAAAGGTGAAGCAAGACAATTTGCGCCTTGCACTTATGTTATAATAAACGCACCGAAAAATAAACAAATAATTATAAAGGAGGCAATTTTATGGAAAAAGCAATTATTACAATCGGACGGCAACTGGGTTCAAAAGGGCGTGAAATAGGGCGTAAACTCGCCGATACTCTCGGTGTTAAATTTTATGATAAAGAGCTTATTGTGGAAGCCGCCAAGCAAAGTGGGCTTTCCGAAAAAATGTTCGAAAATGCGGACGAAAAACCGACAAATAGTTTTCTTTATTCCCTTGTTATGAGTATGCAGCCCGGCTCTGGGCTCTACAACCATTATAACAACTTCTTAAACAATGACAATATTTTCAAAATTCAATCCGATGTTATTCGTGAAATTGCCGACCGTGAGCCTTGCGTTATTGTGGGACGTTGCGCCGATTATGTTCTAAAGAATCGCTCTGATTTGGTGAAAATATTTATCCACGCCGACATTGAAACCAGGACAAAGCGCATTGCTCTTCGTGACAATGTTTCCGAAAAAGACGCTCGCAACGCAGTTGTAAAGGCAGATAAACGCCGTGGCAACTACTACAATTTCTATACAAATATGGCGTGGGGCGATGTTAAAAATTACGATCTTGCATTGGACTCCGCAAAGCTTGACCCGGATAAGTGTGTTCAGCTTTTGGCGGACTATGTTAAATTAAGATAATTTTATCCACACATAAAAATGCGGTATAGCAGAAGCCTATACCGCATTTCATTTTTATTTTTCGCCTGTTACTTCCGCTCTTTCCGATTTTTGCTCCTCTGAACGGAATTCATCGAGAATTTCTTCCAATTTCTCCAAATTGTCCCGTGTGTTATAGATAACATACGAGCCACCGTTTATCATTCTCGGCGTGTTCGGCAAAACATACATATTAACCTTATCCGCAGTTAATTTACTGATAGTGCCGAAGCTCAGCATCAAATCGTCAAAACTGTAGTTTGTTTTAACATTTTCGTCCACAATTTTATAAATTTCATCCGCCTTACTCAAATTTTCGGCAGTCAGCTTTTGCTTTACGATTTCCTTAATAAATGATTGCTGTGCGTCAATTCGTGCAAGGTCGGCTCTACCGCTGTTATAATTTCTGTAACGCATAAAATCATGAGCCTTTTGACCGTTTAAGTGCTGCTGCCCTTTTTTTAAATGAATGTGCAAATTTTGATATGGGTCATCATAATCCATATTTTCCGGCACATAAAAATCCACGCCACCCATAGCATCAATAATCTTTATAAAGCCGTCAAAATCAACCGTAGCAAAATAATGAATCGGCAAACCGGTTATTTTTTTAACTTCCGCAATAATCAATTCCTCCGCCTCGTCAATTTCGCCCTTGCTTTCTTTATACTGACCTTTTCCCAAATAGGAATTTATCTTATCGTATCCGATTGTATTTCCGTTGGCATCTTTTTTTGCAATTGCGGTATCACGGGGAATAGATAAAATATTCAATTTCCCCGTTTCGCTGTTAATGTTTACCAGCATAATTGTATCACTTCGCTGACCGCCGCCGTCAGTTCCCAGCAGCAAAACATTAACTATTCCGCCGTCAGTCTGGTCAAGAATCATATTACTTACCGTACCAACGCCGCCTCGCATAAACCAAATACCCGTTGCCGCACCTAAAACTACGGAAATTACAAGCACAATAACCCATGCTCTGTAAAATTTCTTCAACGGAGATTTTCTTCTCTTTACCGTTTCTTTATTTTTTTCCTTTGTCATATCAATCACCTATCCGATTATATACTAACTATATAATGATAACAATTCCAACCAAACCCCATTATACATCATTTCTGCAAAAAAATCAATAGGGCTATCCAATAAAAGGATAGCCCCAATATTAAATTTTTGTTACAAATTTTTAGTTAAGAATATAAACCTTAACATTTCTTCTTCCGAAGCTTACTGCCTCGCTGTTTGTATCAAAGCAAAGGTCAATTCTGTTACCTTTTATCGCCCCGCCGGTGTCCGCAGCAACGGCATATCCGTAGCCTTCGATATACACTCGTGTGCCCAACGGAATAACCCTCGGGTCAACCGCTATAACTCCTTTTTTCGCAATAGCGCCCGTTGCGGTTCTTGCTTCACCAGGTCTTTTGCCGCAGCTTACCGCATCATATGCGGTGGCGCTACAATTTAAAACTCGGCTGTATGAAAGCTCACCGCTACGAGAAGTCGTAACCGTTCCGTTATACGCAATGGTATAATCGTCGATTTTAGACTTTTTCGTCCCCACCTCAACAATTTTTGGCGTAGCCTCGCTTACCGTCTTTTCGGCAACAATTTCACGCCCGGTTTCAACTCCGTCTGTGTATGAGATTTTGTATGTTCTCTCGCTTTGACCGCACACACCCTCCTGCACAACTTTTTTCGTTCCGTAGCTCATTGCGTTGTTCGGTCTTTCTGTTTGTGAAAACGGCACTTCTTCCATTACCGTAACCGTTTCCGTAGTGTTCTTAACCAGTACGATTTGCGTGTTAGCCTTAGCAATTTTCTTCCTACCCGGAGTAACATCATCTTCATCTGTACATTCGTATCCAGCATCGGCAAGAATATCCTCAACCCTTCTCTTGGTTGTATATACGGTGCGAGTCTCGCCGCCCACCGTAACGGATACCTGCATAGCTCGGTAAATTTCTATTGTCATATTATCATTGAGTTCAGCTTTTAAACCACAGTTCACTCTGTCATGCTCGCCAAGACTTATGCCCTGTTCTTCAAGAACCTCCTCAACATTCTTCTTAAATGTTAATACTTCGATTTCCTCGCTTCCGCCGTTTTTTATGGTAACTCTGGCACTTAAACCGTCGTAAACCGCAAACGCCGCACCCAAAATCATAATGATAACAGCGCCCAAAACGGCCATCTTTGCTGATAAGGATAAGTCAACCTTTCTATCCTTTCGGCTAAATATCATCCAATCACCTCTCTTAAATTTTGCGGATTTTTCCACAAGCACAGCCTCCGTTTTTTTGCTTTTTCCAACGAAAACTATGGTTAAATTATACCAGAAAAATCAATTTTGGTCAAATCGAATTAAATTGAATTATTCGGAATTATCCTCCGTAAATCGGAATGTCGGGACGCATTTTTTATCCAAAGTCCGTTTTTCTTCCATTTTCTCTCGTTTTCTTCCCAATTCATTTTTCATTTTCTTCTCTCATAAGCATGGCTGCACTACCCAAATAGGCTATAATATTTATGTGTAAGTTGCTCCCGTATGTGAAAAAAGTGTAAATTGAAAATCCGACAAACGCCCCTATGCCAAACCGTAAATTTTTGTTATTTTTTGATTTTCTCCGAAATAATTGCAAAATCTTTGACCGAGAAACCCTTAAAATATTCCAAAAAAATATTAAAACCGCCACAGACGAAGTGCTTTGAACAAAGCTTAAAAATCCTTCTCCCGTTTCTTTTGCCACCGCCATGTCCGCAATATTGCCCCCAAAACCGTATCGCCACAGAAAAAATCCCGTTTGAAGAATATTTGCTGTAAAAACCTTATTTTTTATTAAAATTTCAGCAAAAGAGAAAACTGTTGGAGCTGCCGCAAAAATCGGAAACAACAGCCACCAATCACCCGTCACCACCAAAAACAGCAATTCCGCACATCCGCAAGCAACAGCAAAAATGTCACCCTTTGCCAGCGAATAAAATCCGATTCCCAGCAAAACAGCCGCCTTAAGATGCTTTCCGTATTTTCCGTGACAAAAAATCAATAGCCCGTACGGAAGAAAAATCAGAGTTAAAATATGCGTATTTCCCCAAAAATCGGTAAATACTGCCGCAAACAGCCAGCTTATAGTCGACCATTTCAGAAACCTTAAAAACATCTGTTCACTCATATATTTAATGATAAAAAATATTAAAATTCCCGTCCCTACATATATATAATATGTCCGAACCGCAAAAGAAACGGTCAAAAGAACAGCAAATAGCTCAAACAGCATACAAAACAGAAAAACAAACAGAAAATTTTTATTCAAAGCCTCGGAAACGAACAAAGTCGCCAACACAACAATCACCAAGACTGCTCTACCCGAGCCCAAGCAAAGGCTAAAAAATGATATAGCGAACAACAAAACAAAGCTGCGGTCACCAACAAAGAAATAACCCGCTCTGTCGGGAAAACCTGCTTTCTTTACAATCCTTTTAAAGGTAGCGTAAAACCAACTCTTATTCCACAGCCTCGCCGTATACTCAAAATCAAAAATCACCTTTATAATCGGAAGCGTTCTTACAGTTGTATAAATCCGTGCCGCAAAACTTTCCGAAACCATCCGTCGCAAAGCGCTAATCATACGGCACAATCACCTTTATCTTGCCCTTTACATAAGTATCGCCCACAGACAACTCAATAGGCATATTTTTAAGATAAATTACCCCCCCAACCTGCACTCCGTGCTTTTCTTTTCTTCCCGAAACCAATATTTCAGCCTCCTTTTCAAATATTCGAATTACTCTGCCCATTTCCTTGTCTGAAGCAAAATTACCACAGCTGTCCCCAACTTCAGCATCCGCTTTTTCTTCAAATAATATTGTTATCTTGTATCGCTCCTCTCTTGCCGAAAAGAAATTCCAAATTCCCGGCACCACCGCCATTAAAAGAGCCGCCGCAATAATATAATCCAAAACATTAAACCGCTTTAACCATTTCACCTCTACACCCTCTTCCAAGCTTTATTTTTATACATAATCAATCTAAATATTCATATTATGCCATTTTATGAATTTTTTACAATTTTCACAATTTTTTTTGCAGAAAAGTATTTACATTTACTACAATATATGTTATAATAAACAGGTAAAAGCACAATTTGTTGTGTTTGTGCTATCTTTCACGGATGAGGTGTTGCTCTGTGCAAAATAAAAAAGAATTAGATAAAATAAAATCAGATCTTAAGGATAACATCGGAAGCAAAATCAAGTTTGCTTCAAAGAGAGGCAGAAAAAAGCGTACAATCAGAAATGGCGTTATTGAGGGAACTTATGCAAATGTTTTCGTTATTAAGGTTGACCCTGTTTATGACGAAGAAAATGCTGAGAGAAGAGTTGCTTATACATATGCGGATATTCTTACCCGTAATGTGGAGCTCGCCCTTTGCGAATAATTATGTTTAAAACGGTTGCGATGCATTATTGCGGGTAGCCGTTTTTTATTTGACAAATTTGCTTTTCTGTGGTATACTATATAAGCTATGTTAAATCGGGGTGGTAGCGGTACCTTGTAACCTTCAATCCGCTAAGTAGGGATGACAACTTGAGCCGAGGGCCATGACTGTCCGGTCAGTTTTCGATAAGTGGTGTTGACGATTCGGTCTTGCGCAATCAAAGCCTGTGAACCATGTCAGGGCAGGAATGCAGCAGCATTAAGCAGTTCTTTTTGATGTGCCGCAAGGTCGCCGAATTTGAGCTAACTGTCGGATTACGCGGGTAGTTTTGTTTCGAACTCAAGCACATAGCTTTATTTTTTAAGGGAGGTTGTGCATATGTCTGAAATGTATCGGGCCCTTTATCGCAAATGGCGACCCATGATCTTTGAAGATGTTGTGGGACAAGACCATATTTCAGAAACGCTTCGAAACAGCGTCAATTCGAGGCATATTGCTCATGCCTACCTGTTTTGCGGAACACGGGGCACAGGAAAAACCACCTGTGCAAAAATTCTTTCCCGTGCGGTCAATTGCGAAAATCCGCAAAACGGAAATCCCTGCAACGCCTGTCCTTCCTGTCTCGGAATTATGGACG
>CAZTEA010000005.1:12154-18503 GCA_964612315.1 uncultured Oscillospiraceae bacterium
GGATGTTTTCGAAATGGACGCCGCAAGCAACCGTGGTGTCGGCGACATTCGCCAAATCCGTGACGAGGTTGATTATGCGCCGTCAAAATGCAAATATAAGGTTTACATAATCGATGAAGCTCATATGATTACAAACGAGGGTTTCAACGCTCTTCTCAAAACTTTGGAAGAGCCTCCCGAATATGTAATTTTCATTTTGGCAACCACAGAGCCCAATAAAATTCTTCCCACAATACTCTCCCGATGTCAGCGCTTTGACTTTCGCCGCATCGGAGTTGACGATATTGCAGCAAGAATTAACAAAATCTGTGCCGCCGAAGAAATCGTTATCACTCCTGACGCCTCAGAGCTGATCGCAGAACTTGCGGACGGCTCAATGCGTGACGGGTTAAGTATATTGGAGCAATGCAGCGCCTCATCGGTTGGCGAAATCCGCAAAAATGATGTGGCCGAAACCGTCGGCATAGTTGATGACGAGATTTTATTCACGCTTGCCGATTACATTGCCGAAGGCGACGCTCTTTCGTGCCTTAAATCGGCAAACAAATTTTTGAATATGGGAAAAGAAGTGACAAGCTTCTTTGATGATATTATCAATCATTTCAGAAATTTGATGTTTTGCAAGGCCACTCTCTCTCCCGAGGAAATTATCGAAAGAAGCCAAGAAAAAATTGACAAATATAAGCTTCAATCGGAAAAATATACGGTTGAGCGGCTTTTATATATTATCACAACCCTGTGCGAATATTTGGCGCAGGCAAAATGGATTGCAAATCCGAAAATTTCGGTTGAAATGGCACTTTTAAAGTCTTCCGACCCAAAGCTGGATGACAGCAAGGACGCAATCTCCGCACGAGTTACCGAGCTTGAGAAAAAAATCGAGTCCGGCAAAATTTCGATTTCCGCCTCCAAAAAAGCGGAATCAAAAGCTCAAGAAACCCCGAAAGCCTCTGCAAAAGCAGCAAAACCTGTTTCAAAAAGCAACGCCCAAGAGGGCATTGTGTGGGAAAAATGGGACGAAGCTCTCGGGGTTATCAAAAACGAAAGCAAAAAGCTGTATATGTTTCTTTTCAGAGCAAAGGCATATATTTCCGATGACATAATCGAAATTGTGCTCTCGAACCGAGAAGCATATGACAGAATTTCCACCCCCCAGGGCAAAGAATATCTCTCACAGCTTTTTGAAAAAATCAGCGGTGAACCTCACCGTATTGTGGTTTCCGAAGAAGGAAACCGTTTATCCATGCCCATAAAAGAGAGCGGCGCCTCCATTGCCGACCTCGCCAAAAAGAAGGATTTATTGGGCGATACAATGACAATAAGTGAAAATTAAATCTATCTATATAAAGAAAGGCTGATTGAAATGGCAAAAGGCGGATTCCCCAGAGGTATGGGCGGCGCAAATATGAACCAAATGATAAAGCAAGCACAAAAGATGCAAGAACAGATGCTTAAAATGCAAGAAGAGCTTGAAAACCAAACCTACGAGGCAAGCAGCGGCGGCGGTGCTGTCAATGTTAAAATAAGCGGAAAGAAAGAACTTCTTGAAATCAACATTGACGAAGCTGTTGTAGACCCTGACGATATTGAGATGCTTCAAGACTTAATTATCGCCGCAGTTAACGAAGGTCTTCGAAAAGCTTCCGAAAATTCGGAAAACGAACTCGGTAAATTGACCGGCGGAATGAATATTCCCGGATTGTTTTAAAATACAGTAAAATTTAACGATTGATATACGGTATATACCGTATGGTTAGGAGATAAAAAATGAGTTACGAAGAAAACTTGAATCATATTCTTAATCAGTTTATTCCCGGCTCTTCTCTGTCCAGTTTCGGCAACGGTCATATAAATGACACTTATCTTGTTGACTCGGGCGATTATATACTTCAGAGAATAAATACCGCTGTTTTTCCAAATCCCGAACATCTTATGACAAATATTGTTAATATTACGGAATTTTTGCGCAAAAAAATAATTGAGCAAGGCGGCGATCCTGACCGTGAAACCATCACGGTTATAAAAACAATTGACGGCAACAATTTATATACATCAAAGAACGGCCAGGTATACCGTGTTTATAAGTATATTGCCGATTCAATCACAATTGATGAGTGTCCGAGCCTCAACCATTTATACAATGCGGCAAAGGGTTTCGGAAAATTCCAATGTATGCTTAACGATTATCAGGCAGACAGTCTTTTTGAGGTCATTCCCGATTTTCATAACACCCCCAAGCGTTTTGAAGCGCTGAAAAAGGCTATTGTCAAAGACCTTGCCGGCAGAGCAAAAAATGTTTCCGAAGAAATTGCTTTCGCCCTTTCCCAAGAAGATTATATCGACACGATTACAAAGGGACTTGCCGACGGCTCAATTCCTTTAAGAGTTACTCATAATGATACGAAGATAAATAATGTTTTGTTTGATAAAGATACCGAACAGGCAATTTGTGTTATAGATTTAGACACAGTTATGCCCGGCTCAATGCTTTACGACTTCGGTGACGCTCTCAGAGTAGGTGCGGCAACTGCCGCCGAGGACGAAGTTGACCTTTCAAAGGTTCACTTCAGCAAAGAAGCATTCAAAGCATTTACAAAGGGATATTTTGAAGAAATGCTTCCTTATCTTTCAGATGCCGAAATAGAGCATCTTCCTCTTTCGGCAAAGCTTTTAACCTTTGAATGCGGAATCAGATTTTTAACCGATTACCTAAACGGTGATACATACTTCAAAGTTCATCGTGAAAATCACAATCTTGACCGTGCCCGTTCTCAGTTCTGCTTGGTTCGTGATATTGCAAGTCAAGAGGAGGATTTAAAGAAAATCGTTAAAGAGCTTTGCGACGAAATAAAATAAGCCTTTTACGGTGTCACAAAAAACTAAGCGCTATCCGTTCTTATCTTTTGTGAAAAAATATTTATAATTAGATAATCGTGAAAAGATACTTATAATCAGATAAGATTTAAGCTCCCGAATATTTCAGCGGTGCAAAACCACTACCGAAATATTCGGGAGCTTTGTGTTTTTAAAATTTGTTTCACAAAATATTGCAATTTCAAATCCATAAAGACCGGCTTCCCCGATTTCTCAACAGAGTTAAATATAATAAAACAATCTTTCAAAGTTCAAGATTTTATTAAGTATAAAACTATCCGCCAATCCCCCAAAATTTTAAATCAAAATTTTCTCCGTAGGGAGTTATCAAAACTTGAATCAAATTTTAATCGAAAAGTTAGATTTTTGCCAAACCCTTTAAAGTTTTGCATTAACGATAAACGGCATAATGTTAAGCGACATAGTATTACGCAACATAGTGTTAAACGGCATAGGGTTTATTGACATATTGTTAAGCAGCATATTGTTAACCGGTATGGGTTTATATGCAAAAACCGGACATACAAAAACAGAGCCGGGAAAAATCCGGCTCTGTAAATGTGCTTGTTTACTAAACTCTGAAATTATTCAGCGTCGTCGTAATCAAATCCCTTGATGATAACAGCTTCTGTTTCATCAGTATCATACATTCTGATGATTACGAAGTCCTGAACATCCTCAGGTGTGTAAGAATCATCTTCGTCGATAGTAACAGATGTCTTACCTTCTAAGAACTTATCCCAAGAGTAGTCAGCAGCTGCACCAACAGAAACTTCGAGGTCTCTGCCTGTATTGTCGATTACATATACATTGTCGCAAGCGCTGAGTTTATAAGAAACACCACCGATTGTGATCTTCTTGGAAGCTGATGTGTAAGCTGTAGGATAGCCAGCGATGAAGTATTCCATATCATCAGCATCACCGATGTTTCTAACTTCGTCTGTATCAACAGCTGTGTTCTTAGCTCTTACATCTTCATCAAAGTCATAAACCATTGAGAGGCTTGTGATGATGTTGTTACCGTTAACCTTAATCTTAACGATATCACCGATTGTAAGGTCTTCGCCTACGAGATCATCATATGTGTCAGCATCTGTATCAAGAACAACTTCTTCGCCCTTGTAGAGAACTGTCAATGTGTAAATATCTTCTTCGTCAGCGTTTGAACCATCTTCGATGTCAACAATAACAGCGATGTTTGAAGAAGAGCTTGTAGAAGCTACAGCGTTTTTAAGAACAACGATGTCAGCATCAGCGTCAGCTTTGTTTGTAACATAAGCAGTACCGCTTACAAGAGCCTTGTCTTCGAGGTCAGCAAGTGTGCCAACATAAGATTTGCTGTCTTTAACAACATGAGATGCATCTTCTTCTACGAAGAATACGAGTGTATCTTCTTCGAAAGATGTTCTTCCGATTTCGAAGTCTTCAGCAGAGAATTCTGCGTTTGAGATTGTTGCAACCGCAACATCGAAGTTATCTTCGTTGTAACCTGCAACTGTGAAGCCCTTGATTGTGTTGTTAGTCATCTTAATGTCAAGAACTTTACCTGCGAGTAATGTTTCAACATCATCACCGTCATCAGAATCCATATCCTTAACTGTGTAAGTAGCTTTATTTCCGTCAGCCTTGTAGATATCGAACTTATCAGCTGTCTTATATGTCTTTACGCCTTCTTTGTTGAGGAGCTTAACTTCCATTGTGTTGTTGCCCCAGCTATCGTTGTCAAGAAGAGTTGCGATAGCGTAAGCATAGTTACCTGTGCTACCTGCTACTGTTTCATCATAGTAAGCAATCTTGCCGTACTTGTCGATATAGAATCTGCCTGCATCACCGGAGTTAACTGTACCGATGTCAGCACCTGCAGCTACATCATACCATGTGCCGTCGATTTTGTAAGCCTTACCACCAGCAGAAGTTGTAGAGTTCTTCTTAGAAGCAACTGAACCTTCAACGATGTTGGACATAACATCAACAACTGTGTAAACGCCGCCGCTGATAGCTACGATAGAAAGAATATCGTCTTCAGCAACTTCATCAATTGTGATTTCTTTACCGTCTTTTGTAAGAACAACGATTGTGTTATCATTGTCTGTGTCAATCTTGGAAACAGTACCACCGTTCGGGAGAGCTACGCCGTCCTTGAGGACGATCTTGCCCTTATTGATTTCGTCAACAACTGCAGATACAGCAGCTTCAACAACGATTAAATCATAACCTGCTGTCTTGTCTGTGTCAAGAAGAGTTACCTGACCGCTGTAGTTTCTATTGTAAAGGCTTGTAATAAGTGTTACAACATTACCGCTAAAGTAAGCATTGTTGTAAAGAACATTAGCACCAGTCTGAACATTGAGCTTTGTGCTTGTAGAAGCATTGTTCTTGAAGTAGTAGAACTTGTCAGCTGCTGTCTTGTCTTTATCGAAATCAGCGATAGAGAATGTTACGCTCTTGTTGTATGTGGGGTCTTCTGCAATAGAAATAACTTCCCATTCGTCGTAATCATTTTCCATAGCGAAGAAGATTACAGCCATACCAACATAAGCTTCAGCGTCTGTGTCGCCAACTAAGAATGTGTCAGATGAATTGATGGGATCACCATCGTTGTCAAAGAAATCGTTGCCTGCAACTTTGTAGCCGTAAGTAACAGCGATTTCAACTTCAGCATCAGCTTCCTTGTCGATAGTAACAACGTTGTTGATATCCATGTAAGAGTTAGCAAGAACTACACCCTTCATCTTAACAACATCGAGGTACTCGCTCATAAGAGTCTTATAAGTTTTGTTACCTGTACCGTCATACTTCTGGTATTCGCCGCTGCCGTCAGCTTCCCAAGTGATCTGCTCCACGAGGGGAGTGTCGATTGCATTGTAGATGAGCTGTGCGATTGTACCACGGTTAGCGTCTGTACCAATGTTTGCATTAGATACATTCTTTGTTACGCCTTCCTGTGTAGCTGCAGCAATATAACCCATCGGGTAACCGCCCTTGCCGTTAGCAATTACAGTATAACCGAGTGTAGCCATAATCATCTTAACTGCTTCTTCATACTTAACAGTCTGTTCCGGTAAGAAAGTTCCGTCCGGATAACCGTTAATAGCAACGCCTGTAGCGTTTGCAATGTAACCGGAAGCCCAATGTGATGCAGGAACATCACTAAAGTTTGTTACGCTGCTACCGTTTGAAGAGTCTGTAAGACCCTGCATTGCAGCAATCAACTTAGCCATTTCAGCTCTTGTAACGGGCTGTTCGGGCTTGTAGGTACCATCTTCGTAACCGTTGATTATACCAAGCTTTGTTAATGTTTCAACCGCTTCGTAATAAGCGCTGTCTTCAGCAACATCTGTGAAAGATGCAGCACTAGCAACTGTAGTTAATGCTAAAGCAAAAACAGCAACTAAAGCGATAAGTCTTTTGAGATTTTTCATAGTCTCAAATCCTCCTTATAAAAATTTTTAATTTTTTTCAAAATTATATATCC
>CAZTEA010000006.1:0-15988 GCA_964612315.1 uncultured Oscillospiraceae bacterium
ATCAGGGACACCCACAATGGGCGGATTTATCTTTATTATTTCAATGACAGTTTCTTTAATCGGCGGATATCTTGTTTTAAAAGCGGTTATGCCGGAAAAAAATCTG
The DNA here is from genome assembly GCA_964612315.1 of uncultured Oscillospiraceae bacterium. Classification (GTDB taxonomy): domain Bacteria; phylum Bacillota; class Clostridia; order Monoglobales; family Monoglobaceae; genus SIG454. Next base: position 107 of record CAZTEA010000006.1, read on the forward strand.
AGCGGTTTGTTTTTAATGCTGGGAATGGCTTTGGCTTTTGGTGTAATCGGCTTTATAGATGATTATATTAAGGTTATATTAAAGCGAAATTTGGGTCTTACCGCAATACAAAAATTCTCCCTTCAAACTTTGGCGGCGATAGGGTTTACGGTGTGGTTTGCGGCATCGAAAACGGTAAACACCGAAATTGTTATTCCTTTCACGGGCATAATGGTTGATTTTTGGTACTTTTATATTCCGTTTACCGTTATTGTAATGCTTGCAACCGTAAACAGCGTGAACTTAACCGACGGACTGGACGGCCTTGCAACAAGTGTGACGATTGTTATTGCAATTTTTTATATGATAGTTTCAAATATTAACAATATAGATGCGGTGTCTGTTTTTGCAGCGGCGCTTTTGGGCGGCTTGCTTGGATTTTTGCTGTTTAACCGTTATCCGGCAAAGGTGTTTATGGGCGACACGGGGTCGCTGTTTTTGGGAGGAGCTGTTTGCGCAATGGCAATTTACACAAAACAGCCGATAACATTGATAATTATAGGTTTTGTGTATGTTATTGAATCTCTTTCTGTAATTTTGCAGGTTGCTTTCTTTAAGAAAACGGGAAAACGAATTTTTAAAATGAGTCCCATTCATCATCATTTCGAAATGTGTGGCTGGAGTGAAACAAAAATAGTTTCGGTATTTGTTGTTGTTACAATGGCCCTGTGCTTTGCGGGCTATTTTGCTTATTAAAAACGGAGGGATATTATGGCGCCGAAGGTAAAGAAAACCGGAAACAGGATAAAGCTGTTTAACAATAAAAAAGGCTCTTTTGACTACCCGTTTTTAGGAGTCATTCTTGTTTTGCTTGCTTTCGGACTTATTATGGTTTTAAGTGCCAGCAGTCCCGTGGCTTATGCCAGCTCGGTTACGAATTATGACAGCTTTTATTACTTCAAAAAACAGCTTATGTGGGCAATAATCGGCGGAGTTGCCATGACGGTTGCGGCAAATTATGATTATCATAAGCTTAAAAGATGGGCGAATATAGGTTTGTTTGCAAGCTTGGGTCTGCTTGTCTTGGTTTTAATTCCGGGAATCGGCGTTATTGTTAATGATGCAAGGCGATGGATTCAGTTGGGCCCCATAAATTTTCAGCCGTCAGAGGTTGCAAAATTCTGCGTTGTTTTGTTTATGGCGGCAAACCTTTCGAAAAATTATAAAATTTTGAAAAAGTTCGGCGGTCTGATGTTTTATCTGGTGATTTTGGGAATTTTTGCCGGAGTTATTATGCTTGAACCGCATTTCAGCTGTACTATGCTTATTTTGTCTTCTGCGGCAATAATGCTTTTCGTGGCAGGTGCGGAGTGGAAGCATATTGGAGCTTTGGCGGCTCCCGTGGGGGTTGGAATTGTGGCTTTGGTGGCATCCGCACCTTATCGTTTGCAAAGAGTAACTACATTTTTAGACCCTTTTAAGGATATAAAAGGTGAAGGATGGCAGATTGTTCAGTCCCTTTATGCCATAGGCTCGGGTGGAATTTTCGGTGCAGGACTGGGGCAAAGCCGACAGAAGTATCTTAACATTCCAGAGCCGCAGAATGATTTTATATTTTCGATTATTTGCGAAGAACTGGGGCTTTTCGGAGCAATTTTGGTTATTTCGTTGTTTGTTTTCTTGGTATACCGAGGTATAAAAATTGCCATGGAGGCTCCCGATTTGTTCGGAACATTGCTTACGGTGGGAATTATAAGCCTCATTGCAATTCAGGCATTGGTAAATATTGCGGTTGTAACTTCGTCAATGCCCGTTACGGGAATGCCGCTTCCGTTTTTCAGTTACGGCGGTACGGCGCTTGCAATAACAATGACGGAAATGGGGGTTGTTCTTAATGTTTCGAGGCATAGGAGAAAAGCCGGCATTGAAGTTGAAAAATAGCATATAAAATACATCAGCCTTATCATGCCCACGATAAGGCATAAATGATTTTGTGGGCTGAAAGGCGTGGAGAATTGACATGAGAATACTTTTAACCGGCGGCGGCACGGCAGGACATATAAATCCCGCCTTGGCAATGGCTGATTTTATCAAGGAAAAGGAAGAGGATACTCAGGTGCTTTTCGTGGGAACAAAAAACGGTATGGAAAAAACCTTGGTTCCCAAAAGCGGATATGGCATTGAATTTATTAAGGTTAAAGGCTTTAAAAGAAGGCATAGGAGAAAAGCCGGCATTGAAGTTGAAAAATAGCATATAAAATACATCAGCCTTATCATGCCCACGATAAGGCATAAATGATTTTGTGGGCTGAAAGGCGTGGAGAATTGACATGAGAATACTTTTAACCGGCGGCGGCACGGCAGGACATATAAATCCCGCCTTGGCAATGGCTGATTTTATCAAGGAAAAGGAAGAGGATACTCAGGTGCTTTTCGTGGGAACAAAAAACGGTATGGAAAAAACCTTGGTTCCCAAAAGCGGATATGGCATTGAATTTATTAAGGTTAAAGGCTTTAAAAGAAGCCTTAGTCCTTCGAATATAAAAAATGTTTTCGACGCCGTGGTGAGTGTGGCAAAGACGAAAAAAATAATAAAAAAGTTTAAACCAGACATTGCAATCGGAACAGGCGGCTATGTTACGGGTCCGGTTATAATGGCGGCGGCAAAAATGAAAGTACCTACCCTTGTGCACGAATCTAATGCCTATCCGGGGGTAACAGTCAGAATGCTTGCCGGATATGCGAATGTTGTTGCTGTCGCTATGGAGGCGGCGTCTCAATATATAAAGGGTGCAAAGCGTATAGAAGTTACGGGAAATCCGTTAAGACCGGAGCTGTTTAAAACCACACCAAAAAAGGCGAAAGAAGTTTTGTCCCTTGATTCCCGCCCGGTTATTTTGGTGTTTGGAGGAAGTTTGGGAGCATCTTATTTTAACACACAGGTTATTTCGTGGATTGGGTCTCTTGAAAACAAGGAAAAATATCAAATTATTATGAGTGCCGGTAAAAATAATTACAGCCGTGCGCTTTTGGAATTTGAAGAACAGGGGATAGACCTTAAAAAGCATACCAATATAAGAGTTTTGGATTATATTTACGATATGGCTTCTGCACTTAATGCCTGCGATATTATTATAGGAAGGTCGGGAAGCTCCGTAAGCGAAATGACGGCTCTCGGAAAACCTGCAATATTGGTGCCTTCGCCTAATGTGGCGGGCAATCATCAGGAGCATAATGCCCGTGCCATGGAAAATTGCGGCGCGGCAAAAATGATTTTGGAAAAGGATTTTAATGCCGAATCGTTAAAGAAAACGGTGGAAGAAATTCTCGATAATAAGGATGTCTATTCGAAAATGGAAAGAGCTGCAAAAGAAACGGGAGTTTTGGATGCGGCGGATCGTCTTTATAAAATAGTTAAAGAACTTACGGCGAAGAAATAATCGGTAACATAGGGAAATATTGTTGCATAATATATACTGCGATAATATTTCGGGGGTGCTGATTTTGGAAGTATTGAAAATTGAAGGCGGAAAAAGGTTAAAGGGAGAAACAACGGTTAAAGGTGCGAAAAATGCGGCTCTCCCAATTCTTGCCGCTGCGGCTTTGGGAAAGAGATGCGTTATACATAATTGTCCCAAATTAAAGGACACGGAAGTCGCAATGAAAATTCTAAATGAGCTTGGAGTTAACACGGAATTTTTTGACAATACGGTTATAACAGAGGGGCGTGATGAGCTGGCTTGCAGTAAAATCGAGGATGCTCTTATGAAAGAAATGCGTTCGTCTGTTATATTTTTGGGAGTGCTTTTGTCACGGTGCAAAGCGGCGGAGATAAGCTATCCCGGAGGGTGCAGTATCGGAAAAAGACCGATAGACCTTCACCTTAAAGCCTTTAAAGAATTGGGAGTTGAGGTTAAGGAAGAGAAAGACCGCATTTATTGCTTTTCCGATAAAATAAAGAGCGGAAAGGTAAGACTTGAATTTCCCAGCGTTGGCGCAACGGAAAATATTATGATTTTGGCGGCTGTTTCAGATGCCGTTGTTGAAATCGAAAATGTGGCAAAAGAACCTGAGATTTTGGATTTGCAAAGCTTTATAAATTCCATGGGCGGCAACATAAGAGGCGCATCAAGCGGGAAAATTGTGATTGAGGGAGTTAAGGCACTTAAAAATACCGAATACAAAATAATGCCAGACAGAATAGAAACTCTCACTTATATGGCGGGTATTGCCGCTTGCGGAGGAGAGGGAAAGCTTTGGGGTGCAAGATATGACCACATAAAATTTCCCTCGGAAATTTTAAGGCGTGCGGGCAGCGAGATTGAGGGCGGAGAAAATTTTGTGAAGATTATTTCTCCTAAACGACCAAAAAGCTTTAATGCGGTGCATACAAATCCATATCCCGATTTTCCGACGGATGCGCAGGCGATATTTATGGCGGCTGCGGCGAAGAGCAAAGGAAAGAGCTGTTTTACGGAAAATATTTTCGAAAATCGTTTTCATCATATTCCTCAGCTAGAAAAATTAGGAGCGGATATAAAAATATTTCAAAATTCCGCTTATGTAACAGGAAAAAGACAGCTTCACGGAGCGAGAATGACCGCTTTGGATTTAAGAGGCGGTGCGGCAATTGTTATAGGGGCGCTTGCGGCGAAGGGAAGCTCGGTAATTGAAAATATAGGCTATATAGACAGAGGCTACGAAAATATAGAAAGGAGTTTCGGTGATTTCGGTGCGGAAATTACGAGAGAAAAATTATGGACGAAAGAAGTGCTCAAAGAAATAAAATCGCAATGAGAAAAAAGCGTCAGCAAAGAAAGAGAAAACGCATATTTATTCTTTTATGCTTTATTTTATGCTGTACCGGAATAATCCTTTTGGTATTTAAGGCTCCGTTTTTTAATATAACAAAGGTGAACTGTAAAGGAATGTCCACTCTCAGCGAAAAGCAGATTTTGGAAAAGGCGCAGATTGAGATAGGGCAGAATATATTCGGAATAAGCACTTCAGCGGCAGAGGAAAGAGTGGCAACAATTGCCTATGTTTCAAAGGTTGAGGTGAAAAGGTCTTTTCCAAATATCATAAATATTACCGTAAGCGAATGTAAGCCGCAGGCATATGTAACATTTGGAAAAAAATACGCTTTGATTGATGATGAAGGGAAAATTTTGGAGATTGCAAACGACAATAAAAAGTATAAGGTTATGACCATAAAGGGACTTAATCCTCAGTCTCCAAAAGCTGGGGTGTATATAGAAAACAAAAAGGATGCAAGAGTTGAAAATTGCAAAAAAACATTGGAAATTCTAAAGGAATACAAATTGATAGGAAAGGTTCGTGAAATGGACTTTTCAAAGCTTGCCGTTATAAAAATAAACTATGATAACAGAGTTTATGTTAATTGCGGAAGCTATGACAGCTACGAAAGTTTTAAATATAAGCTTAAGGTTTGTAGTCATCTTATAGAGGATGAGATTTCGCCCTATGAGGAGGTCGAGGTGGATTTATCCGATGATAAGGCGATTGTCCGTCCTTACGAAAGCGATGAAGAAAAAAAGAAGCGCTTGGAAGAGGAAAAAGCGGCACGGGCGGAGAATAATAATTCGGAAGAGGCAAAAGACAAAAAATCGGAAAGTTCCGACGAAGAAGAAAATAAAAAGGAAGAAACAAAGGAAGAATCGGAGGAAAAAGAAAATGATTAGGCGGAAAAAATCATTTGAATTTGCAATATCAGTTTTGATATTTTTATTGGTCTTTGTGTTTGTTTGGCAAATCAAGGGCGTTAAAAGAAACACGGAGATAAAATCGCTTGAAGAGCTTACCAAAGCGGAAATGGAAAAGGTATATTTGGACGAGAGGGACAAAAATGAAATCCTTTTAAAGAAGATAGAGACTCTTCAAGGGGAAAATGCCAGTCAGGCGGAAACCATCGAAGCATTCAGAAGCACAATGGCGGAAGAGGACGGCTATGCCGATGTTTTAAATGATAAGCTTTCTTCTGTGGAGCTTTTTGCGGGGCTTACAAATGTTAAGGGAAAGGGCGTTATCATAACTTTAAACGACGCAAAATTAACCGATGATATGAAAGGCAGCGGTCAGTATACAAACTACGGAATAGTTCACGATGTTAATATCAGTCGATTTGTAAATGAGCTTAAAGCGGCAGGCGCCGAGGCGATTTCCGTAAACGGACAGCGAATAGTTAATACAAGCGAAATTCGGTGTGTGGGTCCGTCAATTATGGTAAACAGCGAAAAAGTGGCGGCTCCATTTGTTATTAAGGCAATAGGTGATGCTTCCGCATTGGAAAGTGCGCTTAAAATAAACGGCGGCGTTGTGGATGAGGCAACAACCTTATACAGAATTGAAGTAACCATTCAAAAAGATGATAATGTGGAAATTAACCGTTTTGTAGGTTCAACACAAATGAAATACGCATCAACGGTTACGGCAGAGGAGGCAAAACAATGATTATGATAGCAATTGCGGTTTTGCTTGGTATACTGGCAGGACTGTTCATTCCTTACAATCTCAGCGATGCAAGCTTGCATTATGTTGCGGTAATTATTTTGGCGGCACTTGATACAATTTTCGGCGGGTTTTGGTCATATCTTGAAAAAAGATTTAAAATCGCAATGTTTGTGTCGGGACTTATAAGTAATGCGGTGGTTGCGGTTTTGTTCACTTTTATGGGGGACAAGCTCGGTATTGACTTAAGCTTGGCGGTTATTGTGGTTTTCGGCGTTCGTATCTTCAACAACCTTTCAAGTATAAGAAGATATTTGTTTGAAAGATACTACCGTGCAAAAAATATTCAGCAAAAAGCACTTGAAAGTGCCGTTGAATATGATGACAAAAACGAAGTAAAAGAAATTGATGAATAAAATTTGCAAATTTGTATTTACAAAATGAAAAAATAATAGTATAATAAAGTAATGATATAATTTATGCCTATAAGTTTGAGTGAAAATAAAAGGAGGAATTGTTTTGTTTGAATTTGATACAGAAGTGACAAATCCGGCAAAAATTAAAGTAATCGGTGTGGGCGGCGGAGGAAACAACGCTGTTAACCGAATGATTGAATCGGGAATAGAATGTGTTGAATTTATTGCTGTAAACACGGACAAGCAGGACTTGGGAATGTCCAATGCCGTAAATAAAATCCAAATCGGTGAAAAGGTTACAAAGGGTCTCGGCGCAGGTGCTGTACCCGAAATCGGCTACAAGGCGGCTGAAGAGAGCCGTGACGAAATTGCCGAAGCGATAGGCGATGCCGATATGGTTTTCGTTACTGCAGGTATGGGTGGCGGAACAGGTACCGGTGCGGCTCCCGTTGTTGCGGAAATCGCAAAGGAAATGGGTGTCTTAACGGTAGGTATTGTTACAAAACCGTTTTGGTTCGAAGGCGCTCAGAGAGGCAAAAATGCCTTGGTGGGTCTTGAAAATTTAAAGGATTCTGTTGATACATTGGTTGTTATTCCGAACGATAAGTTGCTTACTCTTGCGGAAAACAAAACCTCCTTGGTTGAATCCTTCAAGTTGGCGGATGAAATTTTAAGACAGGGTGTTCAAGGTATTTCCGACCTTATTTCAAAGCCGGGTCTTATCAGTCTTGATTTTGCCGATGTTAAAACAATTATGAAGGGAACGGGCTATGCTCATATGGGTATCGGTCGTGCAAGCGGTGAAAACCGTGCTCACGATGCTGCGGCGAAGGCTATCAACAGTCCTCTTCTTGAAACAACGATTACAGGAGCAAAGGGTATAATTATAAATGTAACCGGCGGAAGCGATTTGGGAATTATGGAAATTCAAACGGCTTCCGAGCTTGTTAACGAAGCGGCTGACAATGATGCAAATATCATTCTCGGCGCAATGATTGACGAATCTTTCGGTGATGAAATTCAGATTACCGTTATTGCAACGGGCTTTGATTCGGGTCGTCCTTCTCCGATTAAGAGAACAACTCCGAGCCGTGCGGTATTTGAGAAAAAAGTGGAACAGCCCCTTATCACTCCTTCAAACGGCGGTGTTTTTGCGGGTATCGCCAAGAATATTGACGAGATGAAGAACGAAACCGCTCCCAAAGCGGAGTCGGAAAATATCGTTTCCGCTCCTGTTTCGGAGCCTACTCCCATTAAAGAGCCTGAAAGACCTTTTGAAAGACCTTTTTCAAAACCGAAGTCGGGATTGTTTAACGGCTTCACAGAGGATGACGGAATAGATGTTCCCGTTTTCTTAAGAAAAAATAATGACTAATTGAAAATTCGGATGCACCTTTAAAAGTGAGAAGCTTTTAAAGGTGCATATTTTATTTTAATATCCAAATATGACAAAATATCAAGATTGTGTGTGCTATAATTTATCTTGCAAGAAAAACAGAGAATATTCAAAATTCCAATTAAAACAGGTAGCTCGGCTGTGAAAGGTTGGATTTTGATTGCAATGAAAAAGGTGATACAAATGGAACCTGTTATTTATGCGGACACTCTTTTTTTATTTAATTTTTTAATGGATTCCGTAGTACTGGTTATAACTTTAAAAATTCTCGGGATTTGCCCAAAACCCGTTAAGGTTGGCATTGCTTCCGGGTTGGGAGCGATATATTCCGTGCTTATGTTTTTCCCGAACTTTGGATTTTTATACGGAGTATTTTTGAGGTTTATTGTGCTTGCGGCAGTATTTTACATAGCTGTGCCCCGAGAGGGCTTTTGGAAAGCCGTTAAAGGATTCGGCGTATTTTTGCTGGTGAATTTTGCTTTAGGTGGAATAATTTTGGCGCTCATATTTTTGACGGACTTCGGAACGGCGGTGGGGTCGGTGGTTTCGGGAAGCGGAATTTACCTTAATATAAGTCCGTTGATTTTAATTTTCGGTATTGTGGGGATTTATATATTTTTGGGGGTTTACAAAGGGGTTGACCGTCGGCGTGTTTTGGAGGAAAGCTTGATAAAACGGTTTAAAATCGAATATAAGGGAAAATGTGCGGAGCTTAATTTGTTTTTGGATACGGGGTGCGGACTTTGTGACCCCATAAACGACAAGCCGGTGATAATTGCGGAGTTTTCGGCGCTTGAGACGATTTTGAGCGAGAGGGAAAAGAAAATAATCAGAAACAGAAAAAGTGATTTGGAGGTTTACGAAAATAAAATGCGGCTTTTGCCGTTTAAAACCGTGGGAGGGGAAAATATGATTGTGGGAATTGTGGCGGATAAAGCACAATGCGAGAATGTCTTCGAAAAAAAGGTTACGGTTGGGATTACGGCGGAGCATAAATTCGGCAGCTTATATAAGGGAATTTTTAATCCGGAGCTGTTGCTCTCGGATAATATAACGGAGGTGCAAAAATGAAAGGTAAAATATTGAAAATTAAAGGACTGATGCTTTCTCTGCTTTTGAAAACGGCGGGAAAAAGAGCGGTGGATTACATAAGCGGCAACGAAACCTTGCCTCCGCCTCTTAAAACCGAGGAGGAGAGGAAAATCATCGAAAGGCTTGATAAAGGTGATTGCCAAGAAGCGAGAAAGATACTTATAGAGCGAAACTTGCGACTGGTTGTGTATATTGCAAAAAAATTCGAAAACACGGGAGTGGGGGTTGAGGATTTAATTTCAATCGGAACAATCGGACTTATAAAAGCTATCAATACATTTAAAAGCGACAAAAAAATTAAGCTGGCAACCTATGCCTCCAGATGTATTGAAAATGAAATTTTAATGTACCTGCGAAAAAACAGCTCCATGAAGGTAAATATTTCCATAGACGAGCCTCTTAATGTGGATTGGGATGGCAATGAATTGCTTCTTTCGGATATTTTGGGGACGGAGAACGATGTGACTCAGCGGGCGATCGAAGATAAAGTTGACCGAGACCTTTTGCATATAGCAATGGGAAAATTGTCGGGCAGAGAAAAGGTGATTATGGAGCTTCGGTTCGGTATTTGCGGCGACGGCAAGGAAAAAACACAGAAACAAGTGGCGGATATGCTGGGAATATCCCAATCCTACATATCAAGATTGGAAAAGAGGATAATCGGAAGGCTGAAGAAAGATATAGAAAAAATGATGAATGAATAAAAATGTCGAAAAGTTTTTAAATTGTTTGACAAAATTATATATGTGTGATAAAATGAAATAGATACTGGAGAATTTTGAACAGATGACATAATGATTTTATTTTATTTTCAGAGGTGCTAATATGAACGAACAGGAAAAATTCAGCCTAAAACAGTTGTTGGAAGTATTTTTGGCGAACATTAAGTTTATCGTTGCTGTGACTTTGTTTTTTACCATCGGAATATTTGTATACAGCGAAACAATGGTTATTCCCATGTATAGGTCAACGGTGTCACTTTATGTCAATAACATTGATGATCAATATGTAATCAGCGATAAAATGTTGGGTTCCGATATTACGGCGTCGCAGATGCTTGTTCCCACCTGTGTTGAAATTGTTAAGAGTAATCGAATGCTAAATCGGGTTGCGGAGGAGGATGGGCTTAACTATAATCCCTCAAGAATCGGAAGTATGGTTACCACAACAACCGTGGAGGATACAGAAATTTTCCAGATAACCATAACCTGCAGTGACCCAGATGTGGCGGCGCAAATAGCAAATACTTTTGCCAAAGTTGCTCCGGAGGTTATCGACGGTATTGTTAATGCAAGCTCCGTAACGGTTATTGACTGGGCTCAGCCGTCAAATGTTAAAGTGTCGCCGAATATAGCGATGAATACAATGGTTGGCTTTATCATTGGGTTGGTTCTTAGCTGTGCTTTCATTGCGCTTCGTGAAATTCTTGATGTTCGAATCAAAAACGAAAGTGATTTGGAAAAAGAGTTTAAATATCCTATTCTTGGTGTAATTCCGAGAATCGGAACTCATAATACGGGTCAGGAAGGATATTACTACAGAAACAAATACTATAGATACGGAGGGGATTATTATGGAAGCTACAAACAATCAAAACACAACGGCTAAAACCAAAAAGCAGGGTAAGATTGTTAAAACAAATGAGGAGAGAAACAGAGAAAAGTTGATAAACGAAAGTTCTTCTTTCTATATTCGTGAAGCTTATAAAACCCTCAGAACAAATATAACCTTCTCTATGCCTTACGAGGGCTGTAAAAAGTTTATTATCACAAGCTCTTTGGCGTCGGAGGGTAAGAGCACAAACTGTGCAAACCTCGCCATAACATTTGCTGAAACAGGTGCTAAGGTTTGCTTAATCGATTGCGATTTAAGAAGACCAAACATTCACAGATTGTTTAATGTAAGTGCTGTGCCGGGGCTCAGTAATGCTTTGGTCGGTATGAACAAAAAGGAAGAAATCGTGCGTCATTCCGAGTACGAAAATCTTGATTTTGTGTGTGCGGGGGATATCCCTCCGAATCCTGCCGAGCTTTTGGGCGCTGACAGATTTAAGACCTTTATCGAGGATTTGGAAAAGGAATATGACTATATTATAGTTGACAGCTGTCCTGTCAATGTTGTAACCGATACGGTAATTATCGCAAAGGTAATCCCTGATATTGTTATGGTGGCTCTTCAGAACTCAACCGAGAAAGAGGCTCTTAAGGATGCCGTTAATCAGCTTGAATTTGCCGGTGCAAAGGTTATCGGCTTTGTATTAAACGGTGTTGAGTATACATATAAGGGCGGTTATAAGTACAGATACGGAAGAAAATATTATCGTATCGGCGGAAGATATTCCAATAAATACGGTTACAAAAACGGTATTTATAATTATGGCTACGGCTATGGAAGCTATGGCTATAAAACGAAAAAGAAAGATAAGAAGGAAGAAAAAGCTTAATAATGAATGGAGGGAAATGATATGGTTGATTTCCATACCCATATTCTTCCCGGAATAGATGACGGCAGTCCCGATACCGAGACTTCGGTTTTGATGCTTCGGAACTTGTATTCTCAGGGTATTGGTAAGGTTGTCGTGACGCCTCATTTTTATATGACAAGGGATAATATTGATGATTTTTTAAAGCGCCGGGAAAGGGCTGCTGTAAGTCTTTCGAAGGCAGTTAAAGGCAAAAAAGATATTCCGCAAGTGGTTTTGGGTGCGGAGGTTTTGCTTTATCCCGAAATTATCGGTATAGATAAAATTGATAAACTCTGCATTGCTGGAACAAATTACTTGCTGGTTGAAATGCCCTTTGATAAGTGGTCAAATCGGCAGTACGATGTTTTGGAAAAACTTCGTACGGGCGGAATTATTCCGATTATCGCTCATGTTGAACGATATATAAAAATGCAAAAGGATAAGAGTATGATTCCGCACCTACTTGACATCGGATGTATGATTCAGGTAAACAGCAGTTTTTTTAAGTCTGCGTTTACCAGAAGAAAAGCGGTTAAAATGCTTTTGAGCGATGCGGTGCATTTTATCGGTTCGGATTGTCATGAGTTAAAATCTCGCAGACCCGATACGGGAGAGGCTTATGAAATCATTGAGAAAAAATGCGGAGATTACGGAATAGAAAATTTGGAATATATAGCGGATTTGGTACTTGAAAATGCAACATATTTTATATAACGGAAAGAGAAAAATGTCGCTTGCGGCGTGTTTGGTAATGTTGTTGGTATTTGTTCAAAGTATAATTATAACCGATTATTCGTCAAAGGATGCGACAAAGTCCTCAGAGGCGAGTATGTCCGTAGTTGAAAAGGTGGAAAGACTAACGGGTATTAAGCTTCCGAAATTGGCGGACGGAACGGATTTATTGCACCTTATTATAAGAAAGTGTGCACATTTTTATTCGTTTTTTGTAATTGGTGCGTTAAGCTTTATGGTTGCCGAGGCAATGGGGTGGAGCGTGAGAAAAAGGAATCTTTCGGCAATTTTGGGATTGCTTGTTGCTTCTTTTGATGAAATTCATCAGCGTTTTGTGCCCGGCAGAAGCGGTCAAATTCAAGATGTTTGCTTGGATTTTGCCGGAGTTTTGTTTGGCATATGTTTGGTTGCGGCAGTTTGGGGAGTTATCTTTAAAAGAGGTGCAAAAAATGACGAAAAGAGCAAGTAAACCCCGAAAGAAGAAAATGAAAATATGGAAAAAAATTGTTTTGGTGGTTTTGGGAATTATCCTGATATGTTCGGCGACCGTGGCGGTTTGGCAATGGAACAGCATCAAAGCTTTTTATTATTTTATGTCCTTGGATTCGCAAGAGCGCATTGAAGAGGCAATTAAAGAAACGAAAAAAGAGCGTGAAAAAATTGTTTCGGAATATGTGGGCGGAACCGTTCGTGATTTTACGGAAGAGGAGGAAATGATGATTGCTTCGGGGCAGCTGAGCGTTGAAGAGGCGACGAAGCTTATCCGAGTGGATTACGAAAAAACCGTTAAGCAAAGTGAGACAGGTTTAAAGGAAGCGGAACTCGGCGGTCAAAATTCAGCCGCAAATAATACTTCGTCCAAAAAGGAAAATATTGACGAGTTCGTGGCGGATAATATTATAAAATTGTATTCTTATAAGGCATATTATTTGGGACAGCTGGGGCAGATTGAGAAATCGGCGAAGAAAGACTATATGGCGCTTCCCGCAAAGGAAAAAAATTTAACGGGTAAGCAGGCGATTGTGGACAAATATTTGGGAAAAGCCAATGGTTTGCTTTCCGAGTGTGACGGAAAGGTCAGCTCCATTACGGACGAGGTAGAAAAGAAGCTCAAGGAAAATGGAATGGACACATCTGTTGTAGGCAAGATAAAGGCCTCGTATGAAGAAGAAAAAGCACTTAAAAAGGCTTATTATATGAGCCTTCTGAAGGGATGATTTTGTGAAAAAACTGACTGTTTTGCCGCTTGTTTTAATAATGCTTATACAATCTGTTTGTGCATCATTTGCCTTTTATGATGTGGACTCAAATACAAAAATGGGACAGGCTGTTTTGCGGCTTTACGAAAATAATATTGTAGACGGTATGGGAAACGGATATTTTCACCCTCAAGGCAGTTTAACAAGGGCTCAGTTTGTTAAAATGGTAAACCGAGTGTTCGGATACACTCATGCGGGAGAGGGGTCGTTTTCGGATGTTTCGGCGGATAAGTGGTATTATGAAGATGTGTGTATCGCATCGGAAGCAGGTTATATAAAGGGTATGGGCGACGGTCGCTTTGCTCCGGAGGAGCTTGTAAGCCGTGAGCAAGCCTGCGTTATATTAAACAATATTTTAAAAATGGACTACAGCTTGTATTTGGGTGAACCGTCCGATTATGTTTCGCCATGGGCGAAAGATGGTGTTTTAGCGGCAATATCAAGTGGCTTGGTTCAGCTTGAGAACGGAAATGTTTTTCGTGCAACCGCACCGATGACCCGAGGGGAAGCTTGTGAAATGCTTAACAAGTGCTTTGCGGAGGATACGACACCTGCCGATAAAATCGATGTGGATGCTGTGGCAAAGGCAGAGCTGGCTGTCAGACTGAACCGTGTTATAACCAATATGAATGAAAAGGTTATTCCTCGGCTGACAAATGAAAAAACCGTTACTGTTGCAAATATGATTGTGGATAATATGCGGGTGTATCTGCTTGATTCTTCACATGATTATAAAAAGGCTTCAAACGAAACCTTTGAAATTTATAAAACAATTCCGAAAGATGAGCGAGAAAAGTTTAAAGCGATTGTTCAGGAAGAAAACAGAATGGAGGATTTGCTGATTCTTTACGAATTTTTTTATGCGGTAGAATAATATTGCGGTAAAGGGCAATTTGATTGCCGGAAATGGGGTAGGAAATGAAAAAGAATGTTGTTATAAGAAACAGATATTTGTTTATGTTGGATTTTGTCGGATTTATTGTTGCGTTTTTAATCACTATGTGCTTAGCGGTAAATCCTGAACAGTATTTGCCGTTTATCCTGCGGTATAAAGTGCCTGCTTTGGTATCGGCGGCGGTGTTTTGGTTTGTTGCCATTGCATTTGGAGTTCATCGAACAATGTGGCAGTATTGTTCTGTAAAGGATGTTAAAAATTTAATGCAAATGAGCGTTACAAATGTTTATTCGGGTGTTATTTTGTTTTTCGGACATCTTTGTATACAGGGAGGCGTGACTGCCATTCAAAGCCAGTATGTGGGACTTTTGAAAATTTCCTTGTGTTTTTCGTTTTTTGCTTCCTGTGCGGTAGTGGGAGTTCGAGTTTGCGCTTTTATGCTTCACCGATATGCCAAGTATAAAAGTATTCAAAGCGGAAACAAAATGAAAAAGCTTTTGATTGTCGGCGCCGGTTCAGCCGCAACCATGATGATACACGATTTGAGCCGTAACGAAAATTTATGTTACGATATTGTGGGGCTTATCGATGACGATAAGATGAAGAAAAAATGCACAATAAGCGGATATCGTGTTTTGGGCGACAGAAATTGCATAGTTGATATTTGTAGGGATTACAGCGTTGACGAAATTTTAATTGCAATGCCTTCGGCATCTGTTTCACAGCAAAGAGAGGTTATTAAAATTTGCAATGAAACCGAATGCAAAATTAAAACGCTTCCAAGTGTGGATCAGATGATTATAAACGAGAAAATGTGTATGCGTGATGTTGAAATCGATGATTTGCTGGAACGAGAGGAAATCAAGCTGGAAAATGAGGGAATTTCGCAATACATAGAGGGAAATACTGTTCTTGTAACGGGCGGCGGCGGAAGTATCGGTTCGGAGCTGTGCCGTCAGATTATGAAGTTTAAGCCGAGCAAGCTGGTTATCTTGGATATTTATGAAAATAATGCCTATGATGTGCAAATGGAGCTTAACGAAAAATATCCGCAGAACCGTCCCGAGGTTGTTATAGCTTCGGTCCGAGAAACCGAAAGATTGGAGAAAATTTTTGAAAAATATATGCCGGCCATTGTGTTCCATGCGGCGGCGCATAAGCACGTACCTCTGATGGAGCAT
>CAZTEA010000007.1:0-12928 GCA_964612315.1 uncultured Oscillospiraceae bacterium
TTTTGTCCCATTGCTTCGAATCGGTGCTTTGAATACCGCCCTTTGAGGTATTAACCGTAATATAAAGAGCGTTTGAATCTTCCTTGGCGCCAAATGTCGAAGTGTTCTTTAGCAAAAGACTTGAGGCTGATGAGCCAATTGCCTGCGTCATCTTTGAATTAACCAATTTTGCCGCAAGTGTATCGGTATTTTTCAACAAACCGCCGATTCTGAAAGTACTCGAAGAATTTTGCGGGGCTTGAGGGAGATTGTAAACATTTTGCGGAGCCGACACAAATTCTGTTGCCTTTGTGGAAATAAAGCTTAAATCGTCCAAATATATTCGGCTGTTGTCTTTGGTTTCTCCCGGAGTATACAAAGCGTATATACGGTTTAGTGTGACGGGGCGTACATTGTCCTTGGGGATAATGCCGGTTAAAGTGTGCCATTTGCCGCCTTCAAGATTTTTTCCCAAAGAAACTCTGAAAAGCTCACCGTTGCCGTCTGTAAATTGAGCCCATAATTCGTGATTGAAATCCGTTTCGCTGTATGCTTTAACGGTTATGGTGTTACAGGAGTTGTGCAATTGAGGTTTTTGCGTAAAATTTAAATATGCCGCTTTTGCTTCTTCCTGCTCTGTGGAAAAATCGTAAAGAAGCCGACCTGAATTGGAACCCGAGGTCATGTATGCACCGCTGATATCAAACCCTCCTTCCACATAAGTCGGATAAGAGGAAAAAGTTCCGCATTGTTCCTCGAAAGTGTTTAAATATTCCAAAGGCTCGTTCCCCACAGCCACGGAGGTATAAGCGATTGCACCGTCTTTTTCCACGGAGATAATGGCGGTTCCGTTTTTGTGTGCCGTTACCGTTTGCCCGTAAACCGAAGCGACGGACGGGTCTGAAGAGGTAATTTTGAAAGGAGCGGTATTTTCCACAGCCACATAGTGTCCCTCGTTGTCGAAAACAAGAATGCCGAGATTTGCGGAGCGTCCTTCGCTCAAGTTAAGGTAATTTTTGGTTTCAATACCGTCAATTTTATCCACCACAAAAATACTCGTTTCGCCGTAGGCTTGACCGGAGCGTGCCGATATTGTGGCATTGCCGGCTTTTTCCGCAACAAAAACGCCGTTTTCAACAGTTCCGTAGTCCGAGGCATAGATTACATATCCGTCAAGAGGTCGCATATATTCATTATATATTTGATAGCTTAAGGCTGCGCTGTCACCTATAAAAACCGTTTTGCGGTCACTTTTTACGGCAATTCCGTAAGGATTTGTGCTTTCTCCCGTGTAACTGAGCCCGACAGCGTTAATGACACGGCGATTCTCTGTGGGAGAATTTACCGTATGGAGGTCTTTTTGCCAAAGGGTGGAGGCAACCATATTTGTCGAGCCGCCTCCGTCAAGGTTTACAGCGTTGTAACACCCAAGCGAAAGCATAAGCGAACCCAGCTCGGACATGGTCATTCCTCGGCTTGCCGCCTGGCGCCCGTCAACCGTAACCAGATAAAGGGTTTTTCCGCTTTTGTCAACACCAACGGCGGTTCGTGGGTTGTAGCCTGAGACAACATGGGAATATTCGGTTACCAATTGTCCGTCGGATACAAGCATTGCCCCTCCTCCGAAAGCGGTGGAAGCACCGTACAGATAAGGCGTTATATAATAATCGAATTTAATATTGTCCCCTACATTAAAGTTGTTTGCAAAGAACATATTAACTCCTTCGGATACGGTAAGAACACAGCCGTTTTCGGGAATTTGAACCGGAGGCATATTTCTGCGGAATTCGGTTATCTTTCCATCGGAGACAACCACTTCCAAAACTTCTCCGCCGGGAGCCGGGGAGTAACCGTTGTTAAATTCCTTGGTAAACATCAATATGTCACCGTAGTAAGAGGTGTGCTTGTTTAAATGGCGAATTTCGTTATAAGCCCCGTTTGGAGCAACCGCCATTATATGAAAATCCAAGTAAGACATGGAAACGCTGCCGTCCGTTTCGGCAACAGTTGCCATGGTTGATGGGTTAATTGGCGATTGAATAAGCTTGCCGTCTTGAATTTCTATACCGAGCGAAAAGGCTTTGCTTCCGGAGTAGATTGAGAAAAAGTCTCCGTTTACGGCGCCTACGGTATCAGAGTCCGTTTTTGCCAAGTCGGAAACGGTAGCCAGTTTATCTGTTCCGTTTGAGGAGGTTAAAAGCTTTAAATGAGTGTTCGCATCGGATAAATCCGCTTTAAGATACGAATAACTTATATTGTGGTCAGAATGAAATTCCTTAACGGTTGTAAGAGAGATACTGTTTGATATCGGAGTGGTTTCTTCATAGGTATAAATAGGACTTGCATAAACCGTTGTGGAAAATACCAGCAATGCAAGAGTGGATATTATCTTTTTCATATTGGTCACCTTCTTTAAAATACTGTAAAATATCGTTAAACAATTCGGATAACGCAAAAAATTCTGTATGAGTCGATTATAACATACTTGTTATAAATTTTCAAGATAAACAAAGCAAAAAAAGATTGACTATTGAGGTAATATGATGTAAAATAAAAATGGTATTTGATGTGCAATTTTTAATTTTGATAAATACATTTAAGGAGGCAAACATGATAGGAAATGCGTATGTAATGGTTGTTTTGGGCATTGTTCTGGCAAAGGGCTTCGGATTTTACCGAGATATGATTTTTGCCGGCGTGTTCGGAGCGGGTGTTGCATCTGATATATATTTTCAAGTTTTTGGCTTGGTAAATCTTATTTTTACGGGAGTGGGCGTGGCGTTGTCCACTTTGGTAATCAAAAATATAAATAAAGCGGAAAATTTCGGCAAGGAAAAAGCCTATGCCGCAAGATTTTTACAAAAGAGCGTCTTATATCTTTGCATTGCGGCCATCGTGATGGCTTTGGCGGCTCCGGCTGTCATTAAAGTTATTTTGCCGGAGCTTGGCGACAAGAATTTTGCCACGGCGCTTCAGTTGTTTTACATTATGATTCCGGCGGCGGTTTTTGTTGTTGTTGCGTATATTGTTTCGGGAATTTTGCAAAACGAAAAGGTGTATTTTATTACTGCAATAATGAGCTTGCCTTATAATGCAATTATTGTCCTTTCCCTTATGATGCCGAAGCCCTCCGTGATAACCGTCGGTATTGCCACAACAATAGGATGGTTTTTGCATATTATTATCCTTCTTCCCTCTTTTTACAAGAAAGGCTATTCGCTTGTAAGACGAAAGGGGGCGGAGGCACATAAAGATAAAAATCCCGAGATACTTTGGATTTTCATTTCCAATATGATGTTTCAGCTTTGCTTTTATACGGACAGAGCGGCGGTAAGCGGGAGTGAGGGAATGGCATCGACATTTAATTATGCCTCCAATTTGTTTATAACCGTTTCCAGCGTCTTTGTTGTTGCAATGTCCACCGTGGTTTTCCCCTCGGTATCAAAGAATTACGAAGAGGGCAATGTGGATTATGTAAATGATTTACTGAAATATATCATAACCATAATGGTGGCGATTTTTTTGCCCTTTTTGCTGGTAGTTTATTTCTTCGGAAGCGATGTTATAAAACTGATTTACGAGCGAGGCGAATTTACGGCACAATCAACGGCATCGGTGGCTGTGGTATTCTTTATTTACAGCCTTGGAATTTTGGGATATGTTTGCCAGGAGCTGTTTAATAAAATTCTTTATTTGGCAAACAAATATATTTATACGGTTATCGGGACGATTGTGGTTATTGTCGGCACTTTTGCCGCAGACTGCTTAATCGGATCTTTTGTTCCAAGCATTTCTTTCGGCGGAGGATATCTTACGCTGAAATCGATTTTGGTGGCGGCAACAACTTCGTTGCTGCTGACAGGATATGCGGTGGCAAGTGCGATATGGCTGAAAAAAGTTGTGGGCGCTTATTGGAAGCGAGACCTTGTTTTGGATATTGTCAAGATATTTGGCGGCGGCGTGCTTGCGGCGGCGGTTTATGTTATATTTAATGTTTTTGCGCCGGGCTTTACTCACGGCTATATTACATTTATTGTTCCCTTGTGCGTTTGCGGCGTTGTGTATGCTGCGGTGCTGTATAAAACAGGGGTTTTGATGAAATTGATAAAAAGAGAAAAGGCGGGCGAAAACTGATATGAAAAAACTTTTTACAAAATATGCGGCATGGGCTGTTATTGTCGTTATGGTTGTTTTGTTAATTCCGGCGGTAGCAAACAGGACCGCCAATGAAAATAAAAATAATAACATTGTGGTTTCTGCTTTATATAAAGATTTTGAAGGAAACCTTTCTCCCGCAAAGCTTTCGGAAACCATGGATAAGTTAAAGGAAGCGGGAGTCAGCGTTGTGTCGGTTTCCGAAGATAATTTAAGCACTCTTGCGGATGCGGGAGAACTTACGACATTGACATACGGCTCTCTTTGTCATAAATATGATGCGGAAAGTATGTATCTTGCGGAACAAATAGGTACATATTGTAACGGGAAAGTTTCAAGCGGAAGTCGGGTAATCATTGCGAAAAAAGACAAGGCAAAGGAAAAGCTGGCAAGGGTTTTGCCGATGAAATTCACCGATAAGGATTATGTAAAGGTGGAGGGTGTGGATTTTGCCGATGTTTATGTGTTTTACGATGAACGAACCGCACTTTGGAATTATACCGTCGGCTATGATGAAGAAAAAATAAAAATGCTCAAAGACAAGGGCTTTGAAATAGCTCTTGTTTACAAAGTGGAAAATTATGCCGTTGCGGATTATCTCGGCGTTATCGAGGACATAATCGAAAAGTACGATGTGGAATATTTAAACCTTAAAAAATCTTCAATCGGTATGGACAAAGCCGAGGCGGAAAACGACAAGAATTACAAAGAGCCGGCACGCATTATCAATGAACACGATATGACATTGGTTGTGACCGAAAACACAGATCAGCTTTCCAATCAGGAATTTTTGGGTTATTCCTATGTTTTCAATCAAGTTATGGGAGCCGGCGGTTCGCAGAAGGTTATGCGTTCTTATGAGACATACGACGATTCCGTACCGGATGAAACCAAGTATAAATACAGAACCACTCAATATACAAATTCGACCATAGACAGAAGTCTTCGTTTTATAACCGTTACAATGGCAATCCCGGACGATCTTTCCTACGAGGATTGTGCGGACAATACGGTGAAGGCTGCAAAAGAATATATAGACGGTATGAAGGCTCAAGGCTTTACCGTAAACGGCGAAACAAAACCGTTGGATTATTCCGCAAACACAAGATTTAACAGCGCAGTTTGTGCGGTTATTATGCTTATGTGGCTGTTGCTTATGTGGGAAATGCTTACCGAAAGAAAATGCTTTAATATTACGGTTGGTGCAATTATTCTTGCGGCGTGTGCGTTTGCGGCGACTTTTGTTATGCCGAAGCGCCTTTTGGGCTTATACCCCACGGCGTACAGCGTTTTGCAGTCGTGCTTTGCGATGACTTTAATACTTTATTTTGTTAAAAACAAGGGGACTGAGTTTTCGGCAACCGTTGCGTATCTCGGGGCGCTGGCAATGCTTGCGGTAACCCTTTTGCTGGGTTCTTTCGGCATGGGCGCAATGCTTTCGGGCATTGATTATTATATGAACAACAGCATTTTCAGGGGAATTAAAATGTCGCTTATAATTCCGGCAGTTTACACTGCTGCGGCATTTTATATAATGTATATGAAGAAGCGCAGTATCGCAGAGGATGTAAAAGCGGTTCTTTTTGCGGATATTAAAGTATACTGGGTAATTCTTGTGGGAATAATCGGAGCGGTAGGCTTGTATTACATTATTCGAAGCGGAAATGTCAGCGAGATCAGCTCTGCGGAACGAACCATGAGAAATACATTGGCAGAGCTTTTCACGGCACGCCCGAGAACCAAAGAGTTTTTAATCGGATATCCGTCATTGATGTTGTTTATTTATTATTGCAGAAATACGCATAATAATTTGTTCAGAGGCGTTTTTGCGCTGGGAACGGCGATTTTGGCGTCCTCCGTCACAAACAGCTTTTGTCATGTGTTTACCAACTTTTCGATTATTTTCGAAAGGGTTGTAAACGGTTTATTGGTAGGTCTTGGGGTATGCGTGGTTGTGTATATTGCAAATATGATTTTTGTGAGAGTTGCAAAAAATTTGAGAGATAGATTTTAAAGGGCGGAGATGATATAATGGCTGATATTTTAATATCCGGATATCACGGGTTTAAAAATAGTGGGGACGAAGCTTTGCTTTATGCCATTTTAAATACTTTGAGAAGTAAAGAATCCGATATAGACTTTACGGTTCTTTCCTATGCTCCCGAGGAAACGGCACGGGTTTACGGGGTAAAATCCATATCACGGTATAATATTTTCAAAATTCGCCGTGAAATGAAACGGACCAAAATGCTTCTGTTTGGCGGAGGAAGCTTGCTCCAGGATGTAACCAGCAGTAAATCCATCCTTTATTATCTTGCCATTATAAGACTTGCCCAAAAGTATGGGCTTAAAACAATGCTGTATGCAAATGGCGTTGGTCCTGTAATCAAACAATGCAATAGAAGGCTGGCGGCGAAAATATTGAACAAGGTGGATGTTATTACGCTTCGTGACGATAAATCGGACATTGAGCTTAAAAATTTGGGCGTAACCGAGCCTAAGGTGATAATAACCGCAGATCCGGCATTTACCATTGATACGGATGCTTCGCTTTCGGGCAGATATTTCACCAGCCGCGCAGGCGTTCCCGTGGGGACAAAGCTTTGTGTGGTTTCCATAAGGGAATTTAAAACCTCTGCGGAAAATTTTGTTGAAGAAATGGCGAAGCTCTGCGATTTTATGGTTGAAGAGCAGGGTGTGTATCCTCTGTTTGTGCCAATGCAGTATCCGGCAGATATTAAGATTTCTCAGCAAGTAATGGCGAAAATGCAAAATAAAGCGTATATTATAAATCGGGAATTATCTGTTGCGGAAATGTTTTCGGTTCTTTCGGAGAGTGAAATGGTTATAGGAATGAGACTTCATTCCCTGATATATGCCACCACCCTTGAAATTCCCGCTATGGCTCTTGTGTATGACCCGAAGATAAGTGCTTTTATTGAGTCGATCAATCAGCCGGATTATATAAATGTGGAAAACTTTAAATTCAGCGACGCAAAAGTTGTTTTAACCGAAATAATAAACAAAAGCTCAGATAAGAGGAGTCTTTTGCACCAAACAAATATGATATTGAAAAAGAAAGCTGAGGAAAACGGAAATTACGCCATAAATCTTTTAAAAAGTTATGACGAAAACAATACAATACTTAAAGACGAGGAGACGAAAAATGATTAAAATTGACATTATTTCAGGATTTTTGGGAGCAGGCAAAACCACTTTTATAAAAAAGCTTTTGTCAGAGGTTTACAGCGGTGAAAAAATCGCTCTTATCGAAAACGAATTCGGAGAAATAGGTATTGACGGCGGCTTTTTAAAGGATGCCGGTGTTGAAATAAAAGAAATGAATTCCGGTTGTATTTGCTGTTCGCTGGTCGGTGATTTCGGTACGGCGCTTAGAGAATTGGCGCAAACTTATTCTCCCGAACGAATTATAATCGAACCCACCGGGGTGGGCAAGCTTTCCGATGTTATTTCTGCTGTAAAAAATATTCAAGATGCGGATTTTGAGCTTAGCTCGGCGGTTGCCGTTGTGGACGGAACGAAATGTAAAATGTATATGAAAAATTTCGGGGAGTTTTATAACAACCAAATTGAAAATGCAACTTGTATTTTAATGACACGAATGGATAAAATAACCGATGCAAAGCTGGAGGAAAGCCTTCATGCCCTTAAAGAGCTTAATTCTCAGGCATCAATTATTACAACTCCTTTAACAGAACTTAACGGTGAGAACATTCTTCAGGCTCTCAAGGGCGCAAAGGGTTTGGTGCAAGAGCTTTTGGAACATCACCATGAACATCATCACGATGGAGACTGCGATTGCGGCTGCCACGACCATGAACATCATCATGAGCATCATCACCACGATGAAGACTGCGATTGCGGCTGTCACGACCATGGTCATCATCACGGTCATCATGCGGACGAAGCTTTTGTATCATGGGGATTTGAAACTCCCAAGGCGTATGGCAAGGCAGAACTTGAAAATATTCTGACGGAGCTTGACAGCGGCGAGTACGGTAAAATTTTAAGAGGCAAGGGTATAGTTAAAAGCGAAAACGGCTGGATAAGCTTTGACTATGTTCCGGGCGAGTTTGAAATTCGTGATTCTTCTGCCGATTATACGGGAAGAATTTGTATTATAGGGGATTTGAAACTCCCAAGGCGTATGGCAAGGCAGAACTTGAAAATATTCTGACGGAGCTTGACAGCGGCGAGTACGGTAAAATTTTAAGAGGCAAGGGTATAGTTAAAAGCGAAAACGGCTGGATAAGCTTTGACTATGTTCCGGGCGAGTTTGAAATTCGTGATTCTTCTGCCGATTATACGGGAAGAATTTGTATTATAGGTGCGGAAATTGAGACTGAAAAGCTTGCGGTGCTGTTTAAAGCTTAATCGAAAGGAAGAATGAAATATGAAATTTGCGGTTCCTGTTTTTTTGATAAACGGATTTTTGGAAAGCGGGAAAACTTCGTTTATAAACAATGCGATTCTTTCCGATCCCGAGGTTGAAAAATCCCGCACCTTGCTGATTCTTTGCGAGGAGGGAGAAGTTGAGGTTCCGGAGAAGAAAAATCTTTTTACATATAAAGTAGACGGCAAAGATTTTATGACAGAGTCTCTTCTTTCTAATCTTCGCAAAAAATATAATCCCGACAGAGTTATTGTTGAGTTTAATTGTATGTGGGGAATGGATACGCTTTATGACTTGAAATTGCCGAGAAATTGGCGGTATGCGGAGCAGCTGACTTTGATTGATGCGGAAACTTTCGAGGGTTACTATGCCAATATGCGTAATATCTTTTTTGAGCTTTTCCAAAGCTCCTCCACCATCGTTTTCAACAGATGCAACAGGGAAACTACCAATTTTGCCGGTTTGCGCACCAAGGTTAAAACCGTTAATCCCGATGCGGAAATTATGTATTCGGACGAAAAGGGGCTTATAGAGCTGACTTTTGAGGACGAGCTCCCATATGACCTTAACGCAGAGGTTATAGACCTTGACGATGATGCCTATACGATTTGGTATATTGATATTATGGACAATCCGGAGAGGTACAAAGGAAAAACCGTCAGATTTGAGGGTCTTGTGGCGAAACCCGACAATTTTCGTGAATTTTGGTTTGCTCCCGGGAAGCATGTTATGACTTGCTGTCAGGACGATATGGCTTTTTTGGCTTATGCCTCCCGTTGGGAAGAAGGGGCGAAAAGCCTCAGAAATTATGATAAAATTCGGCTTACTGCGGTGGTGGATTATCGCTTTTGTCCGGAATATAACGAAAAGGGTCCGGTGCTCTATGCCAAAGAGGTCGAGCTTCTGGAACGAAAAAACGCTTAAAATTATCAGAAATATGCCACGGAACATTGATTTTGTTTCCGTGGTTTGTTCCTTATCCGATATTTTGTGATGAAAACGGTGAAAAAAACTATATATAGTGCTTGACAAATATCAGAAAAAGTGATAAAATTAGTATGCTTTATGTTTAAGTGTTGAATTATGTCCATTTGATAATGATTGTAAACTTTAAAAGCTTTGAAAAATTTATATTTTTGGAAAAACAGGAGCAAATTAAAATGGAAAGATTGCAAAGCGAGGACCATGTCGTCGGATTGAAACAATCAACAAAGGCAATTGAATCGGGAAAAGCCAAAACGGCGTATATTTCCAAGGATGCAGAGCCGCATATTAAGATTCCTTTTGAGGAATTGTGCGGGGAAAACAATGTTCCCGTAATTTATGCGGATACCATGAAAGACCTTGCAAAGGCTTGCAAAGTCGATGTTCCTACCGCAGTTGCGGTGCTGATTTAGTTAAAGATGTGCTTTGCGCATTTTTATATAAAATTTAATCACAGGGGGTGAATATTAAGTGCCAACATTTAACCAACTTGTTAAGAAGGGTAGAGCAACAGCTGAAAAGAAGTCAACTGCTCCTGCGCTCTTAAAGGGATTTAACACCATTAAGAAGAAACCTACAGATCAGGATTCTCCGCAGAAGAGAGGGGTTTGTACTTCCGTTAGAACAATGACTCCCAAAAAGCCTAACTCGGCTCTTCGTAAGGTTGCCAGAGTAAGACTCACAAACGGCATCGAAGTTTCTGCTTATATCCCGGGTATGGGACATAACCTTCAGGAACATAGTGTTGTTTTGATTAGAGGCGGAAGAGTTAAGGACCTCCCGGGTGTGCGTTATCACATCATCCGTGGAACACTTGATACTGCCGGTGTTGCTAAGCGTAACCAGTCAAGATCCAAGTACGGTGCAAAGAGACCGAAGGAAAGCAAGTAATTCCTTAAAACTCTTAAAAGTAATTTAGAAAAATCAGTATAGTGCGTATATTACTATTTTATATATATCGAAGCGAACATAGTTCCCACAGATGGGTAATAGTAGATACAGCGCTAGCAGTACCGATTAAGGTATTGAGTACCTTGTGGGTATTTAACCACTAAGAAATGGAGGGAAGATAAGTGCCAAGAAAAGGACATATTGCACGCCGTGACGTGTTACCTGATCCGCTTTACAACAGTAAGACTGTTACTCGTCTTATCAACAACATCATGTTAGACGGTAAAAAGGGTGTAGCCCAGGCTATCGTATATGATGCGTTTGATATCATTAAGGAAAAAACAGGCAAAGACCCCGTAGAGGTTTTTGAGGAAGCTATGAACGCTGTTATGCCTGTTCTTGAAGTTAAGGCAAGACGCGTAGGCGGTGCTAACTATCAGGTTCCGATCGAAGTTCGTGCTGAAAGAAGAGAAACTCTTGGTCTCCGCTGGATAACTCTTTATTCTCGTCAGAGAAATGAAAGAACCATGGCTGAAAGACTTGCAAACGAACTTATGGATGCAACAAACAGCACAGGCGGTGCATTCAAGAAGAAAGAAGACACACACAAAATGGCTGAAGCGAATAAGGCATTCGCTCATTTCCGTTGGTAATTTTGAATTTCGAAGTGTTGCATAAGGTGAAAGTGCTCGCTGTATAATCTGCAGTAGCACATTTCATCATTTTGCATTTATCGAATTCAGAGAAGATTTTGTCAAATCTCAAACGGTATCCCGTTTGAATTACCGGCAAACAGAATTAAGCTGTTCATTTTGTGAACAAGCTTTATGAAAGGAGAAAATTATGGGTAGAGAGTTCTCATTGGAAAGAACAAGAAATATTGGTATCATGGCTCATATTGATGCCGGTAAAACCACAACTACCGAAAGAATCCTGTATTACACAGGTGTTAATCATAAAATCGGTGAAACCCATGAAGGTTCTGCAACCATGGACTGGATGGCTCAGGAGCAGGAGCGTGGTATTACAATTACCTCTGCTGCAACAACTTGTTTCTGGCAGCCCGCTGGAGGCCCGTTCAAAGGCATAAAGAACAGAATTAACATTATTGATACTCCCGGACATGTTGACTTCACCGTTGAGGTTCAGAGATCTCTTCGTGTTTTGGACGGTAGTGTTACTGTTATGTGCGCTAAGGGCGGTGTTGAACCTCAGTCCGAAACTGTATGGCGTCAGGCTGACGAATACAGAGTTCCCCGTATGATCTATGTTAACAAGATGGATATTATGGGTGCAGACTTTTACAATGTTGTTAACATGATTCATGAGAGACTTCACGCTAACGGTGTTCCGATTCAGCTTCCTATCGGTTCTGAAGACAGCTTCGTTGGTATTATTGACCTTATGAACATGGAAGCAGAAATTTATGAAGATGAACTCGGTCAGAAATATCATAAGGAAGAAATTCCCGCTGATATGAAAGAAAAAGCCGAAGAATATCATCAGCAGATGGTTGAAGCTATCTGTGAAACGGATGAAGCTCTTATGGAAAAGTTCTTCGACGGAGCTGAAATTTCCGTTAATGAGCTTAAAAAAGCTTTGAGAAAAGCTACTATCAACAACGAAATCGTTCCCGTTCTTTGCGGAACATCATACAGAAACAAGGGCGTTCAGCTCCTTTTGGATGCTATTATCGAATATATGCCCAATCCTACAGATGTCCCCAATATTAAGGGTATAAACCCCGATACGGGCGAAGAAGACGAAAGACCGTCATCGGACGATGCTCCGTTCTCGGCTCTTGCGTTTAAGATTGCAACAGACCCGTTTGTTGGTAAGATTTGCTTCTTCCGTGTATATTCCGGTTCTCTTGCAAAGGGTTCTTATGTTCTTAATTCATGCAAGAATAAGCGTGAAAGAATGGGAAGAATTCTTCAGATGCACGCTAACCACAGAGAAGACCTTGATGTCGTATATTCAGGTGATATTGCGGCGGCTGTTGGTCTTCAGAATACAACAACAGGTGAAACACTTTGTGATGAAAAGGCTCCTATTATCCTTGAATCAATGGTATTCCCTGAACCGGTTATCCGTGTTGCTATTGAACCTAAGACTAAGGTTGGTCAAGAAAAGATGGGTATCGCTCTTGCAAAGCTTGCAGAAGAAGATCCTACATTCAAGACATACACAGACGAAGAAACAGGACAGACGATTATCGCAGGTATGGGTGAGCTCCACCTTGAAATTATCGTTGACCGTCTCTTAAGAGAATTTAAGGTTGAAGCTAATGTCGGTGAGCCTCAGGTTTCATATCGTGAAGCATTCAGAAAGCCTGTTAATATTGAGCATAAGTATGCTCGTCAGTCAGGTGGTAAAGGTCAGTACGGTCATGTACTCATTAAGTTTGAGCCTCTTGAAGAAGGCGAAGGCTATATCTTTGAGAATGCCGTTGTCGGCGGTGCTATTCCGAAGGAATACATTCCGGCAGTTGATGCAGGTATCCAG